>JAFDCA010000029.1 GCA_019313025.1 Deltaproteobacteria bacterium | reverse complement strand
TTGGCCATCTCTTTGGCCATATCGATGTCAAAACCGACAAATTGTCCTTTTTTGTCCGTCATTTCAAAGGGCATATATCCGGCTTCAAAACCGACCCGAAGCTCGCCTTTCTTCAAGATCGATTCCAGCGTCGATTTTTTTGCAAGCTCAATATCGGCCCCCGATGCAGATGTAGAGACCATTAAAAATGCAGCTATAATTCCAACTAATCCTAAAATAAAATTATTTTTCATAGCCCGATCCTCCTTTTGTGTGTTTGCCTCAGATTTGGTAAACACTTCTGATAATGTGTTACCTGAATCTTGTAAATTTAAGTGTTAAGCCATTGTTAGTAGGATTTTCCTTCTCTTAAGACTTCGTTTATTGTCATTCGGACATTACAATCCGGACATTTGGGGACTTCTTCAGCAGGCACGTAAAGAATTTCAGTGCGTCTACACTTAAGGCATATCAGCTCAACCGCACTGCTTTTACCCTTTTTATGCTGTGGTTTTTTTTTATCGTTCATGATGATGTTCCTCAAGTTAGGGGATTCGCCGCAATTGGCCTCCGGCCCATAGACCCTAAACCCCGGAGGGATTTATGAAATGCCGGAATAATGGAATCGTTGCAAAAACCGGGTTTTGTTAACTTATAACTTCAGTCCAGCCGCTGAACGTTCTTGATCCAGTCTGTATTGATTATCCATTTGTTGTAGATCCTTTCATACCGGCCGTCGTTTTTGATTTGTCTTAAAAAGTTGTTCAGCCAGTTCAAGAAATCGGGATCACCCTTCCTGATCGCCCAGGCCAGCGGTTCATAAGTAAACGGTTTATCAAGAAAGGTAAGTTTGTCTTTTCCCTGCATGACCATCACAACCACACAAAACGGCAGATCATAGACAAATGCATCGGCATTGCCGTTTATCACCTCATTAACGGCTTCGTTTTCCGTCTTAAAGGGTTTGTAAATGCATTTTGGAATCAGGTTTTTTACAGCCTGTTCACCGGTGGTTGAGGACTGAGAGGTTACAATGTATTTTGAATGATTCAGATCTTTATAAGAATTTATGTTTCTTTCATGTTTCTTGTTGATCAAAATGGTCTGGCCCACAATGATATACGGGTCTGCAAAGCTTATCTTGAGGTTTCTTTCTTGGGTAACGGTCATACCGCTGATAATAATATCGAATTTGCCGGTGGTCAAAGAAGGAATAATATCGTCCCATGCCGTATTGATCGGAATAAATTTAACGCCCATGGCTTTGGCCATTTCTTTGGCGATATCGATGTCAAAGCCGACATATTTTCCTTTTTGGTCTGTCATTTCAAAGGGCATATACCCGGAATCAAAACCGACCCAAAGCTCCCCTTTTTTAAGGATGGTTTCAAGTGTCGACTTTTTGGCAAGATCGATGTCGCTGCAAACGACGGATGTACAGAACATGAAAAAAATGACCACCATTAAAACCCAAGTCTGTAAGAATATTTTTTTCTTTTTCATTATTGGGTTAAACTTAATAGGAACATCTAAATTAGACAGGATCCTCGCCACACGGCACAGGCGGACAGTTCGTTTCATTACAGTCGACCTCTCTTATTTTCACGGCTTGTCCAGCGTAGGTTAGGATTTCGGCTTTTTATTACAGCATGGCCCGAATGACCTGTTAATTCCGGACCATGATTATTTAGTAACAAGCGGGTATATAGAAATCAACATATTTTGAAAACCACTTTCCAACACGAGCCGTTTGGATGCCCACTGAATACTCTTGACACATTTGTTGGAGAACAGATAATATCAATAAATGAATATAACTTTATTGCTGTTGTTCCGGAAAAAAACTTAAATTACCGCCCCAAATGGAGCTACAACATGAAAGATACAGAATCAGACAATATTGAGATTTTACTAAAACATCCCGCGGTTCAGAAAGTGACCGGCAATATCAATCAGGAATTGGTTGAACGAAGAGAGTATGTGCCTCCCAAATGCAAGGCATTCCAACACCCCTACACTCGGGTGAAGGATAGTGACCGTTTTAAGTTCAATATTGATAATGAAGCAAAAAAACATCTGCCGAACATCATAAACAATAAAGTTCAGACCATTGTGGGACTGGATTCACCCGAAGGTTCTTTTAAAGATAGATACTGCAAAAAACGACATATTGGCATTGTTTTTTCGGGGGGGCCCGCTCCTGGGGGACATAATGTCATTGCCGGATTATACGATGCAGCAAAAGAGGCGAATCCGGAGACGAAAATTTTTGGCTTTTTGCTCGGCCCGGATGGAATCATTGAAAATGAAGCCATTGAGATTACCGGCAGCCTCGTTGATGCGTACAGAAATCTTGGCGGTTTTACCATGATAAAAACCGGCCGAACAAAAATAGACACAAAAAAGAAAATGGCCTTATCAAAGGAGACCTGTGAGCGGCTTGGGCTGAATGCCCTTGTCATCGTTGGGGGAGATGATTCGAATACCAATGCAGCATTTTTAGCTCAAGAAATGTTCGAAGAGGGTGTACAGGTCATTGGCGTTCCCAAAACCATTGATGGTGATATACAGGTCAGAGATGCTCAAGGCCAAGTTTTATGCGCCATGTCTTTCGGCTTCCACACCGCTGCAAGGGCATTTTCAAGCTCTATCGGTAATCTATGCACGGACAGCAGCTCCGATGTTAAATACTGGCACATTTGTAAGGTCATGGGAAGGGTCGCCAGCCATCTGGCACTCGAAGTTGCCCTGCAGACCCATGCCAATATGACCTTTATTGGTGAGGATCTTTGTGATTACATCGACGAAAGGAGAATTGAAGAAGCCAAAAAAAAGAATGATATTGATTACAGCGCCTATGGGATGACACTGAGGCATCTGTCTCGTGTGATTTGCGACGGCATCGTTAGAAGGGCCGCAGTTGGGAAAAACTACGGCGTCGTTATCATACCAGAGGGGATACTGGAATTTATCAATGAAATACAAGTTTTTATCATAAAACTCAACACCATCATTGCCGAATATAACAACACCCATGATACAGACTTCCATGCGGATTTCCCGGCACTTGAGGACAAGCTGGAATATTTGCGAAGACTGGCCAGGGTTTCAAGAGAAGAGAGTGGTTTTTCCGTATGGAACACCAGGGATGATGACTTGTTTAATGATATTCCTGAATTCTTTCAAGAAGGTCTTCTCATGGAGAGAGACAGTCACGGCAATTTTCAGTTTTCACAGGTGAAGACGGAGCAGGTGCTCATGGGGCTGGTGAATGACTACCTGAAGATCTTAAAGGAGAACGGGTCGTATAAAATCGGCATCGAAAAAACCTATTTTCGCAAGGTGCTCGAAAAAGGCGGGCTCGATCCCGATTATTTTGGTCCCATTATTTTCAAAAATTACGACGATGCCGAGTTTTTATTGGTTAAAACTTCAATAATATCCTTAAAAACCCTCAAACAGACCCTTGAAAAGGAAAAGGCCATTTCGGGAGCTGAAGAGATTCCAGCGCCGATTGAAAAAATTTTTCAGAAATCCGTGCCAAAGTTCAAAACTCAGATTCATTTCTATGGATACGATGGCAGGGGAAACGATCCGACACGCTTTGACTTTAACTATACATTCAACCTGGGGTTAACGGTTTTCAGCCTGATTGCCAATGGCGCTACAGGTCAGATGGCGGCCATAAAAAATTTGGAAAAGGATTTTTCAGAATGGGAACCGATCGGAATTCCCATAGCCCCGTTGATGCACCTTGAAGAAAGAAAAGGGAAGTTGGAACTTGTTTTGGAAAAAAGTCTGGTTGACGTCGATTCCGCATCTTTTAGAATTGTAAAAGCGCTGAGAGAAAAATGGCTTGCCGCACTTCCGGGCGACGATAACTATAGGCGGCCGGGACCCATCAGGTTTACCGGGAAAAGTGAAGAAGACCGCCCGATCACACTGGTTTTAAACGCACTGGATTAAGTTTTATTTTTTATCAAAGGAAGACATCATGAAAATAAGGACGTTAATGGTTCCCGATCCAATTACGATTACGGAAAATGCTTCTATACAGGAAGCCATCGAGCTGATGAAGATTAACTCTATCCGACACCTTCCGGTGGTTTCAAAGGGAAACAAACTAAAAGGTTTTGTTACCCTTGCCGATTTAAAACAAGGCCTTATTCCTTCTATGCTGGGTGATGTTTCACTCCAGGATCTAATGATAAAGAATCCCATCGTTGTGGGGCCGGATGACGATATCGAAATCGCGGCCCAGCTAATATACAAGCATAAAATCGGTGGAATGCCGGTGGTTCAAAACCATAAACTGGTTGGCATCATTACGGCAACGGATATACTGCGGACGTTTATCGATATGATGGGGTTTCTCACCGCGAGTTCACGCATTGATTTGGTGGTGGGAGACAAACCGGGTTCTTTTAGAAATGTTTTACAGATTATCAACGATCATGGCGGAGAAATCATCAATGTGGGGATGAAGGCTCAAAAAGCCAGCAAAAGAGAGTATTACTTCCGTCTTCTGCCTTGCAATACGGAAGTTATCAGACAAGCCCTGGAAAAAGACGGATATCAGGTACTGCATGTTATGGATTGAATTTTAACGAGAGTCTCTGAGGAGCGGCTGGTAACTGCACAGAGGTTCTTCGGCCAGAAAATCGCCGGTTGCTTCATAGGCCCTTGCTCGACAGCCCCCACATACTTTTTTGAATTCACAAGCGCCGCATTTCCCCTTTAATTCATCAAAATTGCGTAAAGATAAAAAGATGGCTGAGCGGTTCCAGATGTCTGCAAAAGATTGTTGTGTAATATCCCCGCAATTTACGTCAAGAAATCCGCATGGCTGAACAATCCCTTGGTGCGAGATGAAACAAAATCCGGTGCCTCCCAGACACCCTCGGGTCATGGCATCCATTCCGTGGGTTTTGAAGGTTACCGATTTTCCTTCCTGCTTTACTCTTTGACGTAAAATGCGGTAGTAATGAGGTGCACATGTGGCTTTAAGCTGCAAAGGGGTTTTATCTTGCTGGTCATAAAACCAGTTCAAGGTGCGTTCATATTCTTCTGCGGCTATTTCCTGATCCACAATATACTTCCCCCGACCTGTTGGAACAAGGAGAAAGATGTGATGGGCGGCTGCACCCAGTTTTACGGAAAGATCCTGAATTTTTGGGATTTCACGAAGATTGGTTTTAGTGACGGTCGTATTTATCTGGAATTCTATACCGGCGTCTTTTGCCAGACGTATCCCTCGAATCGCACCTTCAAAGGCACCATCCACACCCCTGAACCTGTCATGGTTCTCACGTGTGGCGCCGTCAAGACTGATACTTATTCTTTGAATTCCGGAATTGACCATTTGATTGGCGATGTTTTCAGTAATCAAGGTGCCGTTGGGCGCCATGACCATTCTTAGCCCTTTTTTGGTGCCGTACTTTGCAATATCAAAGATATCGTCTCGTAAAAGCGGCTCCCCGCCTGTCAGGATGATAATTGGCTTTCCGACTTGTGCGATTTGATCCAACAGGCGAAAAGATGCATCCGTATCGAGTTCTCCGCTGAAAGGACCCTGCGTGGCCGATGCGCGACAATGCAGACAGGCAAGGTTGCAATTGCGAGTGGTTTCCCAAGCCACCAGTCGTAAGGATCGGCCCTTATTTTCACCACAGGGGTGAAGTTTTGGGGATGATGTATGAATCGTGTTTTTCACGAGTTTTATCCGCCTTTGGCGTGATCTTTCAGCAAAAATTAAATTATACCGGAAGCGTTAATGTTTCAAAAGGTTAAATTGTCACTTAAAATTTTACCCTAAAAAAATTTCGGTCGGCTCGGGCTAGTCCCTTAATGCATCTGCTGCTTCAAGGGCAAAATACGTCAAGATCATATCGGCTCCAGCCCGCTTAATGGCGATGAGGGTTTCCATCATGACTTTCTTGCCGTCTATCCATCCCATTTTATCGGCTGCCTTTATCATGGCATACTCACCACTGACATTGTATGCGGCGATTGGAAGATCGATTTCTTCCCGAATACGGCAGATAATATCGAGATAGGGAAGGGCGGGCTTTACCATGATAATATCAGCGCCTTCTTCGATGTCCATGGTCACTTCACGGATCGCTTCAATCGCATTGGCGGGATCCATCTGATAGGTTCGACGATCCCCGAACTTCGGCGCAGAGTCTGCGGCATCTCTGAAAGGACCATAAAATGCGCTGCAATACTTGGCGGCATATGAAAGTATTGGAACGTTGCTGAAATCGTTTTCATCCAGAATATTACGAATTTCAGCCACACGGCCGTCCATCATGTCAGAAGGTGCGACCATATCTGCGCCGGCCCGGGCATGGGAGAGGGAGGTTTTGGACAGAAGGTCCAAAGAAGCGTCATTATCCATGACAT
>JAFDCA010000028.1 GCA_019313025.1 Deltaproteobacteria bacterium | reverse complement strand
TGGGTAGAAAAATATGAGAAGGAACTGGTTTAACTTTTATGAGATCAAAAATTTTATTGCAACCAAATTCCCAATATGTTGTGCGTTGAGTGATTCCCACGAAATTGCATGTTGCTGCGATGCATTTTGAATCCGAAAGCGGCCTGATGCTTCTCAAAACGATTTTTCGTCTTGAAAAAAGTGCTACGATTCACTATTCAACGGGCTGTTGCTCAAATCCTTTTTCGCTGGTTCTGAAACATTTTTTGATATATCTAAGGCTCGTTCCAAGCGATTCCAAAACTCGCCCTTCGGCCTCAAACAGTTGGAATCGCTTTTCTTTTACTTCGCCAAGATTTATGAACAAAGAACTTTTCAATGAGCGCTCAAAAAGATTTTCGTTTGGGCAACAGCCCGTCAAGATTTGACACCGGATTTCTCTTGTCGACCACCGTAAACGGTCTGAATTTTTTGAATAGGGAATTAGGTGTAATCAGAATTAATTTGTCTTGATGTTAAAAAAATCGAACGCGTTTTTTCCCAACATTCGTTCTAGAGACTCATCGGATAATTTTCTTTCTTTAAACCACTTGATTTCACGATCCCAGGCATAAGGAATATTGGGAAAATCAGAACCATACATGATACGATCCAGCCTCATTTCATCTATTTTTAAAGGATTTTTTATGGGCAAATAATCTGCCAGCGCCATGGCGGTATCAAGCCAGAGATTATCATATTTTTCAATGAGTTGCTTATAAGGCAGAAATTCATCAACACCTAAATGCGGGACACACATTTTAAGTTTTGGATAATTCCTGATCACTCTTTCCAATTTTTTTGAATTACATAACAAATGTGGATCACATTTGTAAGCCGGACTTTTAGGTTCTCTTCCAACATGCATGACGATTGGTTTTTTTTCAGATAAACATAATTCATAAATCGTATCCAAATCCTCACTGTTCATATCAAAGCACTGTACATGAGCATGAAGCTTTACGCCTTTGAGCCCCATTTCAAAAGCTTCCTTGATAATACTTACGCTTTCTTTTTCTCCTGGAAATACGGTTGCCATCCCGGTGACTTTATTGGGGAACTTCTGGCAAATTTTCGCCATATAGGAATTTAACTCACGAGCAGTTCCTGATTTATGCGCATATTGAAGCGCAACAATATGACCTACGCCACGAGACAGCAAATAATTCAGTACTTCAAAAGAGTTTAATCTGTAGCGAATTGGCCAGCCGTATTTATCAAACCAATCCCATATGGCCTTAAAAATACCTTCTGGAAATATATGAACATGTGAGTCAACAACCAACGGCAAAGAACTTGGAATTTTATTGCCTTCAATATCATTCAGGGCTGGAAGAGGTGTTGTTAACATTGGATCTGCTATTACACAATGTTGGCGATCCTCAACACAGAAAGAACCATGTTGAGGGAGCACATAAAATATATATCTTTTTTCGAAGCATACACAGTTATCGACAATAGTTAGACCACTAACCATGAACCATGAACTTTGAACCTATAAACGCCTATCTGCTGATCTGCCTTAAAAGAAATAACGTTATAATCGAATAGACGTCCCGCAAATCTATATTGAACGCGCCCATTCAACCAAATCCTTGAGTCGATTCATCGGCTGTACCCCGCTCAACATCACCTGATCGTCGAGAACAAACGCCGGAACAGCCCTGATACCATAGCGCTGTGCATCTTGCTCCTCCACCAAAACGCTTTTCTCAAAATCTCTCTGTTCCAGAGCAATCCCAAGCGCTTGACCGTTTATCCCCATGTCCGATGCCAGCCTGACAAGGACGTCTTTTTTTCCAATATCCTCTCCTCTTTCAAAGAAGGCGCGAAAGATCGCCAGATGATACTCATTGAAAGAACCTGCCGCCCTTGCCCAGTGAGCTGCCTCGTGGGCCCTGCGCGAGCGGGGTTGTATTGGAGGAAGTTTCATATTAAATCCCAATCTTTCGGATAAAGGATAAACCGAATCTCTCCAGACTCTCTGCAGGTATTCTCCTTTTGGATCCAGTGTAGGAACAGGATCTGGACGCAGCTCGAATGCACACCAGATCACTTCCACAGCAGAATCCTCCTGGGTAAGCTTGCTTAAGGCCGGCTCCGCCAGCCAGCAGAAAGGTCAAAGGTAATCGGAAAAGACTTTTATTTTGACCGTATTCATCATAATTTTCCTATATTTTTATCTTTTCGAAAACATCTTAAAACATCCTGCAAATAGAAACTCATAATTTAAGAATTGTCTCTCAATTCTCCTCGTTCCCAAGACCTTCCCTTGAATCTTTCAGCAGACCTGCCGAAAGGGTCACCTGGTTCAGTTGGTGTCTTTGGCAAGGGGGATGGAGCTTGAGATTCCCTTAAAGAGACTTTCTGATCTTGGAAGGGATTGGGTGAGGGGGCTTTTGCATTTGGGGCAAAGAGTCTCGGTTTCTTTATCCCCAAGAAATATGACCGCCTTAAAGAGATGGTCGCATTCCCCACATTTGTACTCGATGATCGGCATGAAGGCATCTCCGAATGATCTTTTTTAACTTATATACGCTTATCTGTTGTATTTTTATACTTTTTTCATCAAGCATCACGGTTTGACCCCAATCCTATGGTCTTCACCTTTGACAATGTATCATTACCATATTATATATTTCAAATTTTTAACACAGCCAAATGGTAAATCAAATTTCTGAATACAGAAAACAGTTACGGTAAAAACTGGAGGGACTGTCAAGACAGTGGCAATCAAAGGGGTTGCCTTCCAGGTCAGGGCTTGAAAAATCAGCCGAAGATTTGCGTGAATGGAAAGTGAAAACAGGTTGTTCGGGATTGTGGGACCACCCTCCGCTGATGATGACTGCAAGCCTTGACGATGGCCTGGGCCATGGACTAGAAGTTATCCGGATGTTTTCCGAAGCAGCTGGTCTTGACATCATTGAACTCGGACTACTTGTGACGCCTGAACAAATC
>JAFDCA010000027.1 GCA_019313025.1 Deltaproteobacteria bacterium | reverse complement strand
GTTTTGATAACCGAACGCTTTTCATTGTTCCGACCCGACAATAGAAATATAAACACTGGCTTGTTGGGTTTTGGGACAGCCCTTTGTTGCTATGGTAAATTAAGTAAAGCTGAAGATAAAATCCAATATTAATTTCTGATGACAGTCTTCCCAAATCCTGATCGACAGAATCTTGAAAAGATTGTTAAATCAACGGACCCATTGACAGCAGTATGAAGTCGTCTGGAACGAGCCTTAGATTGATCAAAAAATGTTTCAGAGCCAGCGAAAAATGATGTGGGCAACAGCCTGTTGAGTGTTTGTTTGAGCCGGTCTCGGAAGCTCTAAATTCAATATTACTGGCCAAGTTTAATTATTTGACCGAGAAATATGTTATAAAATTTTTTTATTCACCTTTTGTTTATTACAAAAAATGCGCTGGAAAGCGCCACTATACAAACTTTCCCATTAGATGAAACACGAAAGGTTTGACCGCCTTCTAATATTCTTTCCCCTCTCTTTGGCCAGGTTATCCAAAGGACGCCATATGAACAATTAATCTGAATATTTTTTCCTTTCACAGAGAAGAGTTGATTTTCAGACAACTTAATTGTTTCATTTTCAACTTTTTTAACTAAAGAAGTTAGTTTCATATCGACCTCCATTTCCTTGTTTGAGATAACTATAATTAAAAAAACTGAAAGGAAACAGGGCTAATTACGCAATTTTTTTTCTGCACAATATGTTTTTTAAAGAAACTGTACCCTTTGTTTTTGAAATATTTGTATCTTTAATTAAAACTTAAATTATACTATAAGATATTATCTGAATCTTGAACCTGGAGATAATCATGAAAACAACTCGATATGGTCAGGTGGCTGAACGAATATTGAACCTTATCAATAACGGCGTATTAAAAGAAGGTGAGAAAATTCCTTCAATACGGCAATTAAGCCAGGAGCTGAATGTCAGTATTAATACGGTGAAAGAAGCGTATTGGAAATTAGAACGCCAAAATCATATTGTTGCCGTGCCTCAATCGGGTTTTTATGTTCAAAAGCAATCTTCCGATACGCCGGCAAGAGAAGATCTCGATCCAAGTCGATTGAATCCCCAGGAAGTCAGTCTTTGTCACATATACGGCGCTTTTCAAAACATGGGGCAGTGCACACCGGAAGTGAGTTTAGGTATTGCAACGTTAAACCCCGAATTTTGGCCAACTCAAAAAATGGGTCGCTACTTCCAGGAAGCGATACGATATCAGGAAAAAGAATCATATAATTACATCATGTCTCCCGGCTACTCACAGCTAAGAGAGCAAATTGCACGGTTAGGGCTTTCGTGTGGTTTGGATTTATCCCCGGATGACATTATTATCACCAATGGGTGTCATGAAGCCGTTTTTCTCGCATTGATGGTTCTGTGTAAACCCGGCGATTCAGTTGTTTTCGAGAGTCCCATGTATTTTAATCTCCTTCAACTCTTCGAGCAGTTGGATCTAAGAATTATTGAGCTGCCGAGTTCACAGATTGAAGGCGTTAATTTAGATACCTTGGGTTTTGTCATAGAAAATTATCCTGTTAAAGCCATGTTCTCAATTCCCAATGTGAACAACCCCCTTGGCTTTTCGATGCCCATTTGGAAGAAGAAGAAATTGGTTGAGCTGTTAACGGAAAATGATATTCCTTTAATTGAAGATGATATTTATGGTGATTTGGGTTTTGAAACGCGTGATGAGACGTGTAAATCATTTGACACGGAGGGTAATGTGATACTGTGTTCCTCCTTTTCAAAAACACTGGCACCTGGATTAAGAGTCGGATGGATTGTTCCGGGAAAATACTATGATCTGGTTATCAAAATGAAGACCCTATTAAACATTTCAACGGCATCCATAAATCAAATTGTTGTTGCAAGGTATTTAAAGGAAGGCGGTTATGAACGACACTTGCGGAAACTGAGAAAAGACCTAAAAAAACAGGTTTCTGGTTTACGCGCGTGCATACTGAATTATTTCCCAAAAGGAACAAAAGTTACGAATCCAAGTGGAGGATTTTTACTTTGGGTAGAACTTCCGGAATCCATTGATACGGATGTCATCTATCAAGAGGCGGTTAAAAAAAATATTATTTTTGCTCCCGGTAGTCTTTTTACAATGAAAGATAAATATTCAAACTGTATTCGTTTAAATGCAGGTATTTGGAACGAGCAGGTTGAAAGGGCCATCAAACATATCGGTGATTTATGCGTTAACTATCAGAAAAACACCGTTAAGAAAATCATCAAAATTGCGTCCTGAATGGCTAAACACAGTCCTACCTGATGAATTACCGGGAACAGTAAAATTGGTCTGCATATCGATCCCGGGTTTCACAGAATCGATGAGTTCCTGTCTTGAAGGACTGGGGGTGGTTATCCCATAACTTCTTCTTTCACGCTGACGGCCACCTTCAGCAAAACGGTTAAAATTTAAAGGCCGGTTCCGTAAACACCCAGTGATATAACAAGTTCCGGAAGTGTCGGCACATATTCCGTAACCTTATTTAGCGGTGACGGAATAAAACCGCCAGAAATCAGACCCAGCCCTTTGTCAATCCAAGTTCCAGTAAAAACAAACACACAAGCTATGGCAAGAATTTTCTCGTTTTTTCGGGTCGAGGGAACGACAAGGAATAATATAGACTTTAAATATTAATCCGGAATAAATTTTGAATAAATCAGGGAAGAAAAGTAACATCTGAGGGAAAAAAGGCTTTATTATTAAATTGACGATTTAACATGCCTGGTTTGATCGATCTTTCTTTTTATGAGTTTAAGATCATGGTCATTGTGGCAGAATCAATGTTGCCGCCGCTGATAATGACCCCTGCCCGGCCTTTGGGAATTACAGTCTGACTCAATAGTGCCGCCAATCCAAGTGCGCCGGACGGTTCAACCACAAGCTTCATTCGATAAAATAGAAATTTAACAGCGTCTATGATCGCAACCTCTGATACGGTCTTCATCTCATCCACATATTCAAGGACGAGGGGGAAGGTAATTTTACCCAAAGAGGGTGTTCGGGTTCCGTCAGCGATGGTTTGCGGGTTTTTTACGCGATGAAGTCTTTTGGTGTAAAACGATCTTGTTGCATCGTCAGCAAGCTCCGGTTCGACACCGATGACCCGGCAGTTCGGATCAATATTCTTAGCGGCAATGGCCGAACCGCTCAATAGTCCGCCGCCGCCGCAAGGAATCAGCAAGGTGTCAAAATGGCCGACCGCCTCGAACATCTCTAGAACAGCGGTCCCTTGACCTGCGATGACATCCAAGTGATCAAACGGCGGAATCATCGTAAAGGCGTTTTTTGCTTGAAGACTGTTTGCCACAGCCTCACGAGTGGCATGTTCAGGGTCATATTCAACAATCGTTGCGCCATAATCCTCGGTTGCTGCGCGTTTGGTTTCAGGGGCATTGTTCGGCATGACGATGGTGGTTTGAATATCCAGCATCTGACCGACCAGAGCAACGGCCTGGGCATGGTTTCCTGAAGAATACGTAATGACGCCGCGATTTTTTTCGGCTTTTGAAAGTTTGGAGATGCTGTTGAATGCACCGCGAAACTTGAACGCCCCGATTCTTTGGAGGTTCTCACACTTAAAATATATTTCTGCACCAACCTGCCGATTTAACGTTCGGGACGTCATTATCGGTGTCACATTAACATAGCCTTTCAGTCTTTCTTTGGCAGCCAGGATGTGTTCAAACATACTCACTCCGTTTACTTGTCTTCTTTTTATTTACCATAAATCTTTCGCAAGACTCGCTATAAGGTCCAGGTTCCGTAGAAATAGTTATCCAGGATACCGCCGGCTTCCTCTTTTGCCCATTTTTCAAGCCCTATCTTTTTTATGCGGCAAAGATGATAGACTTTCGTATTATGCCATTTTTCAGCTTGGTCTCTATAGGGATGAAGATATTCACATGGGAAATCGTTGCATTCGGCACATGTTTTCATTTCAGTGCTTTCAATACATTTATAGACCCTGCATTCCATGGGAAGATGTGCACATCTGCCATTTTCAGCCCTGCATCCCTTACACTTGATTTTTTCAGGTGAAAGGTTAAAGACACCGGCGATGGTTTCGGCAAGCCTTTGGTCAAACTGTGCAAGATAAAGATAGCATTCGAAACAAGGCAATCCGCAGGGAGCGGTCATATAATGATAATCTATTTCTTCATGTTTTCTTTTCTCTTTTAATTCTTTCCCTATTTCCCTTACCTTCTGAAAAATTTCCATACTCATGATCAGTACCTCCTTACACCATGCCATCCAGCACGGACTTTTGAAAGTTTTTCAAATTCTCTAAAATAATGACGAAGCCACTCCAACCGTATCATTTATACGGGGAACCACGCCCCGTATACACTTACAACATTAGGAGGGCGATGATTTTACAGAGCCAAAATAAATGGCCATAAGTACAATGAAAACCCCAGCCCAATTCACAAGACTCATCGGACGTTGAAAAATCAATACATCCCAAACAAATGCAAGGGCGGGTTGAAGAAGCAAAATAAAACCGGACAGGGAGGCAAGAATAACCGGTAATGCATGGGTAATGAGCATCCAACCGATGGTTTGGCTAAACAGGCCTAATGCCACTAATGCATAAAAACTCTGCAGGTCCGGTATGATAAACGTATCGCCATGACGGAAGATCTCCAAGGCTAAAAAAGCGGATGCAGCCAGGGAAACCATCATCAAAACATAGAAAAAGGATAAGCCGGTCTGGTCTGACTGGAGTTTGCGAAGAGACAATAAAAACGCGGCATAACACACGGCGGCGGCGAGACCGAAATAAACCCCTATTTTGTTTAGCTGGTCTAATTGTTTCCAATCGATACCGACAATCAGAAAAAGACCGATAAACGCGAGTGGGATTGAAATTATAAATAACAAGCGAACCTTTTCTCCGAAAAAGAACATTCCGGTCATTGCGAGGATAAATACCTGAAAATTAGGTAGAATCGTTCCTAACCCGGGGCCAACATACATAACGCTATAGTGATAGAACACAAGGTAAATGGCAAAAAGAAACCCGCAGACCAGACTCAACATTAAATGTCGCCCACCATGCCAAACCATTTCACGACGCAATAGAGCGGCTGACAGCAAAATAATACCGCCAAAAAAGACCCGGTAAAAAGCAGAAGCGGTTGGTGTTACATGGCTTAATTTAACCCATACACCGGAAAAACTGATCATCACTGCGCCCACAACAAGACTGACGAAAGCAAAACGTCGTCTTGATGCTTGAAAAATATTTTTAATCATCATGAAAAAATCTTTTTTATATTTTGGTGTTCATCTCTTTGGTATTAGGATCTTAAGCAGTGCCAGCAACTAAACTCTATGAGGTTGATCCTTTTTACCAAACCGAGTAAAAGCAGAATTCAATCAAAAAACATCACCCGTTTGTGCGATTTCATGATTTTTTCTAATGAGGCTTGTTTAGACAATTTTGTGGCGAGTTGCCCAGACAGCCGCCTGGGTTCTATCGTTAACACCCAGCTTGTTGAAAATGTGAATGATATGACTTTTGACCGTATGCGGACTGATGGAAAGCATATCGGATATCTCGTTATTGGTGGCGCCTTCAGCCACAAATCGAAGCACCTGAATTTCACGGTCTGTAAGGTCTGTTTGGATTTCAGCTTCATTATCCGTATGACGCGCTTTCTGTTCCTGCTCAAGATCACCTAACTTTTTCTCAAGTTTTTCAATATGTTTTTTCTGTTTTTGAAGATGGAGTTCACGTTTTGTTGTGTCAATTTCGATAGATATCGTCGCTTCAAGGTTTCCTTCCTTGTCAAAAACAGGGTATGTTGCAATTTCTGACATTGGCTCTCTGAAACCAGGGCATTTATCAGGGGTTGTCTTACTTTTGCTCAAAGCAGCCGCAAAAGCCATACAGGTCGAATATCCGCATTCTTTGCAATTTGTTTGAGGCAGTAGTTTATAAATATCAATCACCGACACCGGGCTGAATTTTTTAAAATTCGGCTCGAGAGTATCTTTGTTAACATAAAGGTCGTTCAGAAAATCAATGAGGCGTTTAACAAACCCAAGTGCTTGATCCTGGTCTTTAAAAGGCGCTGCAATGACATCTTTCGGATATAAAGTGCAAAGGATATCCTCAATAGTAAACTGAATATATTCAGGTTTATCATAATACTTGGCATTTTCAACAGTTGCATTTATATAGGGAAACAATCGGGTAACATTATCATCGAGCTTAAAATGAGCGCCCAATATTCCTCCAAACATTACGCCCGCTCTGGACAAAGAAAAGTCGGAATATCCTTTGATAAACATTTTATTTTTATTCCAATAAATTCATATTGTCTTTTTATTTAAGATCTTGGGCCAGCTTGTTGGTAGGGTCTCCTTCGTGAACCATTTGTTTTAAAATATCCCTTTCATGGTCCAGTGGGACCCTGCCGGTTAAATGTGCGATGCACACCTGGTCACCGACTTCATTGACAAAAGAAGCCTCGGCCTCGGCTCGTCCGGATGACTCGACCTTCGTCATCATAATCGAGCACGTAATGATATCCCCGAAATAGACAGGCTTGATGAACTTGAAATTCATTCCCGTGGCGAGCCAGCCCACTTGACCACCAAATTCGCATATCATTGATCCAACTAATAGACCATGGCAAATCAGGCCATTGAATCCTTTGGCCTCTGTCCAACGGAGATCGAAGTGGACAGGATTGTAGTCTCGGGTCATCTCACCGAAAAGCTCGGTTTCCTCTTGAGTGAATGACCGTTTATAAGTGAATAAATCCCCCTCTTTCAGGCCCTCTATGGCCTGTTGGCGCATCGCATTAGGCATAATTCCCTCTTGAATAGAAATTTTTCAATATATTGTGTTTAAAGAGGTATCATTAAAAGACAATTTACATTGCCTAAGTCAATAAGTAAAATCGAGCTATTATCATAGATGGTTCGTTTTGGGAACCTTGAATTTTAAGGTGACTTTTGCCAACATCGATGCCATTCGCAACAACCAAATCATATTTAAACATCATATATTCTGGTATAATTTTCAGCTTTTCAGGTTCACGCATTCCGAGAGGTGCAAGTCTGAATATCTCACACAATGCGACCCAATCGATATCTTTTAGTTCCGTATTTAATAAAGATATTCATAGTTTTATTTCTGTCTTGAACGCGATGGTAGCATCACCGCCCACTTGAACCTTAAACGGTCTTCCGTCTGATACCTCAACAGAAACTGTAACGATCCCCGGTCTTCCAATAGCCTCAACCTGTTTGCCCTTGAACGTAAGGGTTTTGAATACATAGATTTAAGGTTTTAATTTTAGCCTCTTCTCAAAACCCATTATAGCAGTTGCCAAAAATATGTTCCGATTGAATGAATAACGGTCACGATTTACCGTAAGCCGCCGGATGATTTCGTTGAGGTCGGGAAGCTGTCTGAGCAAATTAGAGCGCGTTAAAG
>JAFDCA010000026.1 GCA_019313025.1 Deltaproteobacteria bacterium | reverse complement strand
GCTCGCGCAGTCTACAACAGGGTCGATGTAATATTATTTGGGCACAAACACGAGATGATGAAATGGGAAAATCGATGGGGCGTTAGATATATTCTCGCCTCGGATAATTCTCCTGGAAAAAGTAAGGCCGGTGAGATTACCATAAAAGACGGCGACATCAAAATGCAATATATTGATATTTGATAAATCGAAAAAAAGATTGCACCTATCCCGGTTAATCGGCGCATATAAAATGTCGTTTGCCTTTTTGTAATGTTTTTGGGCACGTTCGTGTAGAACGTTCCCAAACTTATAACAAGACATGTCTGTCTTTGGTAAGGAAGTTTGACGAAGGAATAATAGGGCAATGTTCTGGAAACGTTTCTTCCTTTTCGCCTTCGTGATAGATCAAAGCCAAAGGTGTAAATTCATCTTTGGCGTCATATATTGAAAACGAAGATCTTTCTTTCGTGGGGATTGCACTACCATCGACTTTTGCAACGTCAAAATTTATTATCCAATAAAGGAGGAATTCCTTCGGATACCCTTCGCAGAATGTCCCAATAGGCGCCGCGGTGTCCGGACTTGATCGCTTCGGTGAGTTCCGGATTGTCATTATAATTGTAATCCGGATTTGCCTCGGTCCGTCGGCCGAGAAGAAATCTTGGATCATCACCCACAATACCATGTAGCCAATCTTCCACATCTTCCCCCAAACTTATATCACAGTAATAAATCGGGCGAAGAAAAGATTCGTTGTTTTCAAGGGCTCCGAAAAGACTGGGATTTTTCGACAATCTCCCTTTTGACGTTGCAAGGATCTGTCGCCCGAGGAATGTCATTGGATAAAGCCTTACACCCAGGCTGATGCCCACACGATCCGGCTTGATCTTTTTCATGAGATGAATCGTTGTTTCAATGGATTGTTTTGTTTCACCCGGAGATCCAAGAAGTAGATCGAACATACAAATGATGTGATGTTTAAGGCAAATGTCTCGAATTCGAGTCAAATCTTCAGAGCTGTAATTATGACCGAGTCGACGCAGCATGTGATCATCACCATGATCGGCACCGAAATCGATTCCAACACATCCGGCGTTTCGCATTAAATGTGCCAGCTCTTCTGTAAAATTCTCGGGAGAACAGTAGGCATACCATTTAATTTTACTTCCCAAACCTGAATCAATGATGGCGTTGGATACTTTAACCGCATGGGAATAAGGCAAATTAAACTCGCAGTCACAGGTATGAAAAACATTGACACCACGGTGAAAAAGACCGGTTAATTCCGCCACCACATTTTGTGGCGGACGCAATCTTATCTTTTTTCCCTTGATAAACGGTTCCGGACAATAGGTGCACTGCATGGAACAACCGCGTTTGGACTCGAATCCGACCTGCCCGCCGTTTTCAAAATAATATGGATTGTCAATCAAAGATCTGGGGGCCAAATCTATTGTATCAAGAGAAACCGGTAAGATCTCGTTTTGTTTAAAGCGACCGTTTTCCATCCAAACCAGCCCCGGCACTGTATCCAATTCATCATGGTCTCTAAACGACGTTGCCAGTTTAACGAGGCTCTCCTCTCCGTCTCCACAAATGCCGTAAGACACATCGCAAAGTTTCAGAACTTCAGAAGGAAAAATAGAAAAACCGATGCCGCCAAGACAAATCGGTGCATTGGTTGAACGTTTAATTGTTTCAATTACCGGTATGGTTCGAAGAAGAGAAAAGTCCTGACTCGCGAAATAAGAATCATCTATGTTTCGGAGCGAAACCCCGACGAGAACCGGTTTCTCTGACAAAACATCAGAGAGCTTTTTACACCAATCCGGTTCAATGGCACAATCCACCAAATCGACGTCTATTCCGGCATAACGACATGCAGCGCCAAGATAATCCAAAGCTACCGGAGTCACCGGTGGTTTCATGGGATTCGGATTGACGAGAACGATTCGCATCTGTCCATCTATTAATCAAATTATTTTCTTATAGAAAAGCGATATCATACAACGAAGACAGAAACTCTTGTGGGTATATTTTTATCAGACGTATATTTTTTCCCCGTTGGGACGAAAGTTGAAAATGAAGTATATACCCAAAGGGTTGATGGAAGTCAATAACGATATCTGCCTTTTTGATCCGTTCCAAGGGTTTGCTCGAATTGTATCTTGGGAGACATTCGTAAAGAACGTGCAGTGAACCGGACAAACCTTGACCATTAATTAGTTACCGTGAAGGCCCCGATCTTCGAGACGCCGGCGACAGTCCTTCCGGTCAAAAAGACGGCAGGATATGGGTTTAATATGGTGAATGGCACAAAAAAAGCGAGGTTCACCAAAATACTGAAAAAGAAATGGGCAGAGTTGTTGATTTTCAAGAGTTCCACCTGCTAGGTAGCCACGCCAGTGATCCGGATAAACAACACCTGTTGGCGGATTCGCCGGTAAGCCTCCGATCTGGCAGCATATTCCGCAAAGACTGCACCACTGGGCGGAAGGGAGGCTATGACGGGTGCCGTCTACTGGTATGCAGGTAATGGTGTTCGGATCAAACAGAGTTTGAATGTCGTGTCGAATCCTTAGAAAGATTCCGGCCCATTCCACGAGTTCTTGGCGCAAAATCGGTTCCAGATCCCATCGCTTTTTGTTGATAAAAAACCGCATGCCAACCACATCGGCAAATATTGTCTGTTCCAACATACCTAATGGAAAGTAGGGATCCGGTAATGCCTGCAACAAAATGTAGACATCTGTTTTTCGATGAAAACGATCCAGCAACCCCTTAAACAAACGGTTTACAGCATGCTGTTGAGCGATATCCGGTTTTCTCAACAGATGTTGCTGTAAACCTGCATACTGTTTGAACAATTCCGCAATATGAGGCTGATTAAAGTTCATAGGGGATGTTATTTGTGTCGACGTTGGCTCAATTAGGGTTATAAAGTGATTCAGCGAATCGTTTTCTCTTGACAAAATCCTATTTACCACCAAATTATTACCTTAAATTGTTCACCGGTTAAATAATTTTCTCCACGTTGATCCACATTTTCTGATCCACTTTGAGATAGGGCTGTATAACCTATTGATATCTATTTAAATTGCGGAGGATGTCATGTTTATTGTCCATGTATTTGTCTATGTAAAACCTGACCGTATTGAAGATTTTAAACAGGCAACCCTGGAAAATGCCCGCAACAGTGTTTTGGAGCCCGGTATCGCGCGATTCGATGTTGTTCAGCAACTTGAGGATCCCACGCGATTCATCCTTGTAGAAGTCTACCGAACACCTGAAGATCCGGCCAGGCACAAAAAAACTGCGCATTATCAAAAGTGGCGAGATACAGTGGAAGACATGATGGCCGAGTCGCGCGCCAGCATTAAACTGACCAATCTCTTCCCGGACGAGAAAGGATGGTATTCATGATTCGATTTGAATTTGCCACAACTTCTCGAATCATTTTTGGCCAGGGAACGTTGAAAGAGGTTCCGTCGATGGCAACCCAAATGGGACACCGACCACTGGTCGTTACGGGTAAAAATACTGAACGCGCATCATCATTGCTGGATTTACTTAAAACCTCAGGCATGCGACCCTTTACTTTTGGTATTACCGATGAGCCCACTATAGAAATGACACTCGAAGGGGTTCAACTCGCCCGTAAAAAGGCCTGCGATGTTGTCATCGGTATCGGCGGCGGCAGTGTCATTGATGGCGCCAAGGCCATTGCCGCCCTGTTAACAAACAGCGGCGATATAATGGACTATTTGGAAGTAATCGGGCAAGGACAACCGCTGTCACAGCCTTCGGCTCCCTGCATCGCGATACCGACCACCGCCGGAACCGGTGCCGAAGTCACTCGAAACTCGGTGTTGGCATCAACACAACACAGGGTTAAGGTGAGTCTTCGAAGCCCGACGATGCTGCCGGATATTGCCGTCATAGATCCTAAGCTGACGTATTCTATGCCGCCGGTTTTGACCGCCAGCACCGGACTGGATGCGCTCACCCAAATTCTGGAACCTTTTGTTTCCCTTCAATCCAATCCATTGACGGATGCCTTGTGTCGGGAAGGCCTCAAGCGAGTTGCCCGTTCTTTGCGCCGAGCATTTGATAACGGAAGCGATACGATAGCCCGCGAAGACATGGCGATTGCCAGTTTATTCGGAGGACTGGCGCTTGCCAACTCTAAACTGGGAGCGGTTCACGGATTTGCAGGCACGATGGGAGCCATGTTCTCAATACCGCATGGTATCATCTGCGCCTGCCTGCTTCCTCATGTCATGGAAGCAAATGTAAAAGCGTTACGGCGTAAAGGCCTCCTTAAATTTCTATCACGTTATGATGAAGCCGCCCGCCTTTTGACCGGAAATCCAGATGCCGGGGCAACAGATGGGATTGACTGGATTCACGATCTATACAACGCACTGGATTTGGCACCCCTTTTCGAATTCGGAATCACGGAAGCTCACTTTCCTGAAATGATCGCCGGGGCCAAAAGAGCGAGCAGTATGAAAGGAAATCCTGTCGAATTAACCGATGAAGAATTAATCGAGATCTTAAGAAAGGCCGTTTGAAGACCAATACGCTATTACCTCCCTCTGTATTCTCGTTTTCCATAAATTTATACCGGTTGTCATAAATATGTTCCGATTGAATGAATAACGGTCACGATTTACCGTAAGCCGTCGGATGATTTCGTTGAGGTCGGGAAGCTGTGTGAGCAAATTAGAGCGCGTTAAAGAGAACATCTTCGAAGTATTTC
>JAFDCA010000025.1 GCA_019313025.1 Deltaproteobacteria bacterium | reverse complement strand
TTCCCATTTCTGGCGATCAACAAAAGTTTTCACCGTTACGTTACTCATCCGATAGTACTGGATATCTACAATCCGTAAGACTTTTGAAAAACCCTTCTCATCAACAATCGTCTTTTTTACTTTGTAGGACGTTACCCTTATTTGACGATATTCTGCAAAATCGGGCAACCGATTCTCTTTATCCGACCATTTTTTAAACGCAAACGCCTCCTCGTATTCTCCCCAGCGAATCGCCCGGTCATATGCTCTGGAAGTCTTATCAAACAGGGACATTTGCTGACGGGTCTGAATCCCCGAACATCCAAATATCAATATAATCAGAACGACGACAGCATATCTTGATCTGCCCATCTCACCTTCCTCTTTTTGTTTTTTGGATCTAAAATCCAACCAGGATGCAACGACTATCATCGTCTGGATCTTGTTTTTCGAATCATTATTGTGTTCAAATTTATCTGTCTATCCTTCAGGATGCAAGCATAATATTACCCTGACTTATTTTTTGACTGCATTCGGATCGCCGAAATAAATACAGTGTGCCAGGCAGACATTATCAGCGCAGGCCGGGATCAGGCCCCGGTCCACCCGATGATGGCAAAGGTTGCACTTCTGGGCGATACTTTTCTCGTCGTCAAAGTCAATGGCATCATAGGGGCAAACCTCGATACATGCCTGGCAACCCGAACACAGCTCATAATCCATAACCACAATACCGTCGGATCGTTTGGCAATCGCCTCTTCGGGGCAGGCGCTAACGCAGGGCGGTTCATCGCAGTGTCTGCACAAATTGACCCGGAAAACAAAATTGAGCTTTCCGTCGATCATCCCCGGCTTTTCTTCGGAAACAGAAATGAGTTTGACCCCGTCCGCGGCCCGGTTTTCCTGTTTGCAGGCAACCTCACAGGTCTTGCATCCCCAGCAGGCTTCGTGATTAATTTCCAGAGCATAGGTCTTCATGAACCGCCTCCCTGATCTTCAGGATATATTCTGCAAAGGAGTGTCCGGACATGGGTTGCGCCCATAGCGGGATCGCAGGTCTCATATGCATTGTCGGTCAAAATGTTGATGTTGGATTCATCCCATCCGTGACCAGGACCTTGTTTCTCAGGAAACCACCAGGCATGCTCCGCAGAAACCACCCTCGGATCCATGCCTTCAAAAAATTTGGCCCGCTGTCTGACCTTACCCCGGGGAGATTCAATAACAACCCAATCCCCCTCCTTGATCCCTTCCTTTTTAGCGGCCCGGGGATGGATTTCCACCGTTGGGTCCCTGTGGAGCTCACGCAGCCAGGATATCTGTCTGTTTTCCGTGTGGAAAAAGCCGGGCAATCTCCTGCCGGTAATCAGGATATAAGGGTAATCTTTGAAGAGGTCCGGGGTACTGTAGGGGCTTTCCGGTGCTTCACGATATTGTGGTAGCGCGTCATAGCCCCACTTTTCAAGCAAGGTGGAATAAAGCTCAAACTTCCTGCTGGGTGTGCTGAACCCCTTTACTTTATACTTCTGATTGATCACGTCACCACGAATATAATCCATTTTTTTAAAGTCCTGCCAGGTGATTCCCATGGGCTCCAGGATCCAGTCCAGCGCTTGCTCGAAGTTCTCCCACCAGTGTTCACCCTGTCCCACTCGATGGGCGAGATCATTGAGCATTTCATGATCGGACCGGCATTCTCCCACCTGAACGACTTTACGCCTGGGCAAAATGTAGCCGTGGCGCTTCCAGAAATCTCCAATATAATCCATTTCAAGCCAGGTGGCCGCCGGCAGTACAATATCCGCCAGTTCGGCTGTCGGGGTCATAAAGAAATCAGAAACAGCCATAAAATACACTTTTTCAAGAGCCCGGTAAACCTCTTGTGCATTCGCCCGGGTCATGACAGGATTCGAGCTGATAAAAAAAAGCATTTTGACCGGATAGGGTTTTTCTTCAAGTATCGCATCCCAAACGCATTTCGGATTGATGATGGCAAAATTCCCGGCCAGACGAAAACGATCCCCACCTAAGCGTTTCTCACGCTGCATATCGGGCAGCATCCGATGGGCACCGAAATAGCCCACATTCCGGATCCTGGGAGTCTGAAATAGGACCTGCCCGCCAGGCAGATCGATGTTTCCGGTAATCCCCATAAGGGCCATCAGCAGGCGGTCATTGTCGGCACAGGTGATCTGCTGCTCAATGGCAACCCCCCACTGAACAGCCGCCGGCTTTATAGTCGCAAACAGCCGTGCAGCTTCCTTAATTTTCTCTTTGGGAACCCAGGTGATCTCTTCTACCTTCTCCAGCGGGTATTCATTGACTCGCTTCACAAAGGGTTCCCATCCGTGCACATGATCTTCTACAAACTCCCTGTCATAGATTTCTTCATTCACAATCACATTAAGAATTCCCAAGGCGAGTGCGGCATCCGTTCCCGGTCTGAGCTTTAGCCAAACATCGGCGCGGGCGGCAATGCGTGTCAACCGCGGATCAACCGCGATGAGTTTCGCGCCTTTATCCAGACTGACCGAAAAAGGTTCGCCCTTGTAACAATCCGGGTTGCTGATCACCAGATTGTTACCCCAAACCATGATGCACTTGGGGTGGTTCTCATAATCCACAATGGGGTTGGTTCCGCAGGTAATAATACTGGTGGCAATTCGCGGGCCGTAACAAAAGTGGCCTGCGGTCAGAACGTTGGGGCTTCCCAATAGGTTGGCAAAACGATAAATGACCGCTTCGTTCTCCCTGCCAGTCCCGTAACCCATCACAATAGATTCAGCCCCAAATTCGGCCTTATAATCAAGAATTCTTTCGGCGATATGATCCAGCGCCTCATCCCATGAAATTCGCTCCCATTTGCCGCTTCCCTTTGGTCCGACTCTTCGAACCGGATAAGTCAATCGATCCGGGTGATATACCAGCTGTGCAGATGCAAGCCCCTTGGAGCAAAGCGTACCGTGATTGATAGGACAATCCGGATCACCGGCGATCTTGGCAACTTTACCTTTCCTGGTATAGACCAGAACACCGCAGCCGCCATGACACATCCGACAGTGGCTTTTGACAACCTTATCAAATCCATAGGTTTCCATCTCTTTTTCAATATTTGAATATCGAAATTCAGCCATGGTATTTCTCTGGTTCACCGTTCAGGGTTCCGGGATAAAAGTTTCAACATTCGTATATTAATTTTAAGATAAATCATTTGGGATTAATTGGCTTGATTGGTTTAATTCGTTCAATGGGTTCGGTTTGATCCAACCAATTCAACCAATAATCCAAATTAAACCAATCTAACAAGACTTTGAACCTCTGAGCCTTTGAACCGTGAACATAGAAGTAAAATCAGATCTTTAGAATAGGTCCCAAAAGCTGTCAAGGGCTTTTTAATTTCCGCACAGAGCATATTTTATCGGAAATCATTAAAAAAGCTTGCTAAAATGAAGCCGGTTATTTTAAAAACGTTCTATTTTAAACAAAAACTACGCTCATTTTACGCAGAAAGGATAGGTTTAATGACAAAACATATCGGAATCGTCGCCTGCAGTGCCGAAG
>JAFDCA010000024.1 GCA_019313025.1 Deltaproteobacteria bacterium | reverse complement strand
CATCATGTTCGGCACTATGACTGCGGAGCTTCAAGCCGAAACACGATTCTTGACCATTGGTTCCGGAGACGTCACCGGCATTTATTTTCCTACCGGGTTGATCATAGCAAAAATGATCAATGACAAGCGCGATGAACTTGGTATACGGGCTTCAGTGGAATCCACACCCGGATCTGTTTTTAACATAAATGCCATTATGGCGGGTTACTTGGAATTTGGCCTGGTGCAATCCGATAAGCAGTATCAAGCGGTCAAAGGACTGGCCGAATGGTCGAAAAAAGGCCCCCAAAAGAATCTGCGTGCCGTTTTCAGCATCCACCACGAATCCGTGTGTTTGGTGGCAGCCGCTGACGCCGGCATAAAAACCATCAATGACCTCAAAGGAAAAAGGGTCAATCTGGGCCATCCGGGTGCTGCCATGTACATGAATGCCATCGATACCCTTAAATCTATAGGGCTCAATCCTAAGAGTGATATCGTACCGGAAAAATCTAAGGCCGCAGACGCACCACGCCTTCTCCAGGACAACCGCATCGATGCTTTTTTTATTACGGTGGGACATCCAAACGAGATACTCAAAGAGACTGTTTCCGGTTCGCGCAAAGTCCGATTCATCCCGATTACCGGACCCGAGATTGACAAACTGATCTTAGAAATAAAATATTATCAGAAAACCACCATACCTGTGAGGGAATTCTATGCAGACGCAAAAGATCCCGTTAATGTAGAAACATTCGGTGTTGTAGCCACTCTATGTACCTCTGCTGATATGCCGGATGATGTTGTTTATCTGATTATCAAAGAACTGTTTAATAACTTCGATTATTTTAAGGGACAGCATCCGGCATATGCAAATTTGACGAAAGAGGACATGCTCAAGGGTCTATCCGCACCGCTTCACCCAGGCGCTTTGAAATACTTCAAGGAAACCGGTTTGATGCAATAGATTTTCTCTCCTTGAAAATAGTCGACAATGCCTTTCGGAAAAAACTCAAACAGAAGAAAGCTCCGATGGAATTTCAGTTTTCCTTCTTCAACGGATGCATCGGTTCACTTAGAGGTCATTAAATCTTCGTTGAGAGTAATGATAGTTCTCGTCGTTGGGGCCGAAGGTGTCTAAGAATTCTTTGTTCAAACAGATTTTCAACATCTTGAAAATTTAGCATGAAACGTTCAATAAGATCATCCCAAATTATTAGAACTATAGAGATGAAAAAATATATCTTAAGATTTATTATGGCAATATCCATCATTGTTTTTTACTCTTGCACATCAACCCGGTCGACGGGGAATAAAAGTCTAGAAGGGCCAACCGCTCCTCGAAGTGATGTGCAAGCACCGGCTATTCAGGGCAGCGTATTCGGACCAGCTCTAGAATTTGTGGGCAGCCCCTACGAGGAAATCGGTACCAGCGGTTTGTTTAATGTCCATCTTCCTGAAACATCCCGTATTGCAGTACTGCACAATGGTGACGATTCATTTGCCGCACGTATCCAGGCACTCCAGAAAGCCACTGATTCCGTTCGTATCCAAGCCTTGATCTTCACAGGGGATGAGTCCGGTTTGTATATCGCTGAATTATTGAAGGAAAAAAAAGCCCAGGGACTTGATGTTCGGGTAATAGTCGATGCCATGTCCAACCCGGGTCTACAAACACAGTTGATGTATTTTGATTTGAAAGAGAACGGTATCGAAGTGGAAGGCTACGAAAGCTTTTATCTCCAATGGCTAAATGAGATGCCCGTGACAAGCCATAACGCTGCGGATAAGACAACCGATCCGAATAAGCGATACCATGAAAAGATGTGGATTATCGATGGTGAAACCGATCACGGAGTGGCTGTTGTCGGAGGATTGAACATTGCCAATGAATATTTTCGCATTGATCCCAAAAATCCAAGCCGTTACTGGCGAGTCCAGGACGTGATTGTCAAAGGTGATGTTCTCAAAGACATGGTGGCAACTTTTGAGCGAAATTTTGAGTACTTTCTGAAAGTCAAAGAAAGTCGTGGCATCTTAAACACGAACAAATACTGGGAGACGACCCGCAATTTTTTAGACAAAACCGGAAAGATAAATATGAGGTATGTGACCGATGAACGATTGAACAAAAATGTTCGTGAATTGGCCCAAAAAAAACTGGACCTGAAATTTGAAAGGGCAAAGTGTCGCTTTTTCCAAAACCGGCCGCGGTTTGGTGAAACCTATATTGAACAGGTCTATCTAAAATCGATAAAGGGAGCGAAAAGGGAAATTCTAATCGGCAATGCTTATTTCGTTGCTTCCCCATTGTTTGTCGAGACCATCAAGGATGCTGCACACAGATGTGTAAAGGTCATCATACTCACCAACAGTCCTGAAACCAACGATCTGCCCATGCTGACCATCGTTGGGCGCGATTACTATGATGATATATTGGCTGTGAATAATGAACCCGTTGTCCAGTCATGTGACTGGGGTGGCGTGCAGATCTGGGAATGGCATGGCATTCGAACCGATTCCACCGAGAAAACCGAAGGGACGATACATGCCAAATATGCAGTTTTCGATCGCCGCATTTCCATTGTCGGATCTTACAATATGGATCCGCGCAGCAGAACGCTTAACAGTGAATCGGCAATCGTTTTTGAAAATGAAAACTTGTCGAGGCGGTTGCAAGATATGTTTTATGAAAACGACCTCGATTTCAGCAGGCAAATCACCTTTGAAGACAGTCAAGCGTTTACTGATCCAACAGACGCGATCTACCAGTTGGAGAGAGAATTTGGAATATTTATCGAAGACGAACTCTAATTGGTATTGTTTTCGAAGGAATTAAAAAAATCCATAAAGGTAAATTTCCGGTGTTGAAGAAATTCCATAATCAATTAATAAGATTTATCCTTTTTGCAGGAATCATGTTGGGTTTTATCAGCTGCCAATTAACTGAGAAACAATCACGGCCGATATTGCTATCAGGTAAAAAGGAAATACCTAAGATTACCTTTAAGAATCTCTCTCCTCCATATATGGACTATGATTATTTCCGGGATGTTAAGAAATATGGCTTTCAGTCCAATGCAACCTCGTTTAACTTAACCAATGCCTGGTGGCTGGCTGAGGTTTCCACACTGGTGTATGCGAGTGAAGATTTTGTCAAACCAATATTTGGAGAGGCCGGTCTACCGGAAGTAAAATTTTTCGAAAATCAAAGTACACAGTGCTATGTGGCCAATAATGATAAATTCGCTATTGTTGCTTTCAGGGGAAGCGAAATCTGGAAAAAAAAAGAAACGTTTGATCTAAAAGAAGTGGTCGCAGATTTAAAAACAGATATAGATATTTGGCTGATGAATTGGCAGCAAGGCGGCAAAGTGCACCGAGGGTTCAAGGAAGCATTGGAGGAAGTTTGGCCGGATCTTTTACCCTATGTCAGAAAGCTCCATGACAAAGGCTGTAAAATTTGGATTACCGGTCACAGCCTGGGCGGCGCCCTGGCAACGCTTTTTGCCAGCCGGTACGGTAATGCCCAAGGAGTTTACACATTTGGTTCTCCCAGAGTGGGTAATGAGGTTTTTAAGGAAAATTTTGATATAAAAATCTACCGTTTTGTCAACAATCATGACATTGTAACCAGGGTGCCACTGCCGGTCAAATACGTTCATGTTGGCGAACTGAAGTTTATTGATAGTGACGGAATCATCCGAGACATTATAATTAAAAATGAGCGGCCAATCGATGATTCACATGATGACCCATATGGTTTAGAAAACACCAATCAGTCAAAGAAGAATGCTTTTAAAGGATTTGTTCCGGCTCCATTTAGAAATCATGTGCCATTTCTTTATGCTATTCATATTTGGAACAATATCATCGAAAGCCAGAAATAATATCAATTACTAAGGAACCTTTGAAGTCGAAATGAATGAACAAAGGTCACAGATCAAATCCAAAAAAATGCTCATAGGAATTGTATTCGGAACTTTAGCGGTAGTCGCCGGTCTGTTGATTTTATTACCCATTCTGGTAAACACGGATGAAATAAGAACTAAGATTGAAGAAACCGCATCACAAGCCATAGATGGCCAAGTCGACTTTAAAAAGATCCGTTTGGGCTTGCTGCCTCGACCACATATAATTCTCTACCAAGGCCGAATAGCTATCCAGGATTCCATACAAGGCAAATGGTTAGAATTGACGATGTTCCCTAAACTGCGCTCCCTTTTAGGCGCCCGTTTAGAGGTTGCTAGTCTTAAGTTAAAACAACCCGATTTTGGACTAAGCCTTCCCATATCCTCTTGGAATAAATCAGAAAAGGGTGCTTTCTTCCAGGAGGGCGGCGACCTTAGCCAACAGATTAAGAAGGGACTCGGAGCGCTGTTTGCTTTGGCCAAAGATGGAGAAATGGCAATTGATGATGGCCATCTGAGGGTGTTGGAACAAGACAAGGTTCCTTTGGAATGGCATGATATCATTGCTCGTCTGAGGGTGACCGAAAGACGAGTGGCAGTAGACCTGACCTGTAGCTTTTCCTTTATTCAAAAAATCGTTTTGAACGGCGAGTTGAACTCCAACAGCTTGGATTTAAGCGGTAAAGCAGCTCTGAAGGGGTTTGGACTCCATCAATTCATGAACTACTGGCGTCCAGACTCAGAATTGAAAATAATCGAGGGTAATATCGATTTGACCCTAAAGTTTCAATCAAAAGACTGGAGTAGCTGGCAAGGTGACTTTGACAACCGCACCTCTTTACTTAAGGTACAATACGATACCCATCAAGCTG
The DNA here is from genome assembly GCA_019313025.1 of Deltaproteobacteria bacterium. The sequence continues at coordinate 3,147 of JAFDCA010000024.1, read as the reverse complement.
AAATCGGACCTGCCATTTTGAAGGGGCGTTTTAACTTATCCCCTTCGCAGGTATTGCTTCATTTCGATGCCTTGGATCTGGAAAATCCGAAACTGTCCCTTGGGGGCAAGCTATTGGTGGATTCTTCCGAAACTGCTGGTGTCCACTTGCAAGTGACCGGCCAGAATATCAATGTCAATGCTCTACGGGCAACTGCACTGTCTTTGGGGGGACCCATTACCGATGTTCGAGAAGTGTTCGACATTGTCAAAGGAGGTCATATCCCGACGATAAAGGCCGAAGTCCAGAGCAAGAATTGGGCGGATTTGTTGGCACTCGAACGCTGGCGCATTAATGGAGAAATGACCGATGGTGCTATCTTTATCCCCGCAGTAAACCTGGATCTCACAGGCGTCTACGGACTTGCGATTGTCGAAAATGGCATCTTATCAGCTGAAAATATCCGGGCCGATTACGGAAAATCACACGGCCGGGAAGGTTCATTGAAAATCGGACTGGTGGATGATTCTAATCTCTTCCATCTTGAAATCGAGATGAGCGCAGATTTAGCGCCACTACCGTCGATTTTATATCGTGTCGTCGACAGCAAAGAATTCAAGTCCGAACTATCCCGAATAGAGGATTTAAACGGCATGGGAACCGGAAAACTGATCTTGGGCGAAAATCTGGATGACATCAGAGTTCAAATCGATGTGGCTGAATTTAATCTCAATGCTCGTTATAATCGCCTGCCTCATCCTCTGTCACTCAAAGGCGGCCGTTTTCAATTCAAGGACAATGAGAGCCGAGTTAGCGATTTACGCTTTCAGATGCAGAATACGTATTTCTCTAAAATATTCGGCCGAATAAATTGGGGAGACACCGTTGAATTTGACCTTCAGACCGGCAGCGCCAACATCGCCTTGTCTGAAATTTATCCATGGCTGAAAGACCATGCGGACTTTGCAGAGTCTCTTAAGACCATCGAAGCAGTAAACGGGTCGATCGCCGTCTCCGCTCTGGACCTGAAAGGTCCATTTTCGAGTCTTTCAGCCTGGCGCTTTAATATCTTCGGAGACATACAATACTTAGCCGTGAAAAGCATCCATCTTCCCAAAACATTGGTTTTACCACAGGGGCATTTCAAACTTGTGCCGGAGTCGTTGACACTCACTAAAGGCAGGGCGCAGATGCTCGATTTGAAAACCGATTTTTCCCTGCGGGTCACAGGCTATATGGAAGGTATTAATAAACTTAATTTTAATGGTGATGGAAAAATCGGATCAGACTCTGCCCAGTGGCTGTCTCATAAAATCAAGATTCCAGACCAATACCATCTGAATCCACCCATTGACTTTTACCATATGGACATCGAATGGAATCGGTCCAGCGAAATTTCCGTTGCTGGCGGCATAACCACTTCAAACGGTCCAACGGTTACAGCCGACATACATTTTTCTCCTGATGAGATCGACATCCGAAGACTGACGGTTCACGATGATGCGTCGGATGCTGAATTCGTCCTTAAACACAAGTCCAAAGCAAAGGTCACCGATTTTTCCTTCAAAGGGCTTTTGACAAAAGGAACCCTTGATCAATTTTGGATGAATAATCAATTCCTTGAGGGAATCATCAAAGGGGATCTGCAGGCCCAAATTGATTCAGAGCATCCATTGAATTCTATGGTTAAGGGGAATCTGCAAGCTCGTCAAGTTTTTCTGCCATTTAAGCAGGTCGGCCCGCTTCGTATTGATCATACCACCTTGAGCGCCTCAGTAAAGAAATTGATAATTCATAAAGCTGATATAGACTGGTTGGGCAATCAGTTTGAACTGGACGGCCATATGACTTTCAAGCCCAAAAGTATTTTTCTGGAAATGAATACAGTAGCAGAAGAAATCGACCTGGCTAAATTGGAAGCCCTGTTCAAAGACAACAGCAAGAAAAAAAATAAAGGTGAAGGATCGTTTCTAAATTTTCTCGAGGGAATGATTCACATCGATACCGAAAGAATGAAATACGGTTTTTATACCTGGACGCCATACCGTGCTGAATTGGAGCTTGATAAAACGAGTATGACCATGCAAATCAATGAGGCCAGTCTTTGCGGCATCGAAACACTCGGTACTATAAAATTTTCACAAGAAGGCGTATGGTTCGAGATTATTCCAAGTTCCCAGCCGGAAGATATACAACACGCCGTTGGTTGTCTTACAGGAAAATCGACATCAGAAATTTTGGAAGGCCAATTTCAAACAACTGGCAGTGTAAATACGAAAGGGAAAACCGTTGACGAACTACTCCATAATTTGAAAGGCGATATAGAAATTACCATTCAAGACGGACGTATCTATAACATGGGTAAGGTTGGAACATTCACTAATATTCTTTCATTTCTAAAAGTGAACAGCCTATTAGAAGGTGATGTACCGGATTTGAATAGTAATGACTTCCACTATAAATTGTTTTTCACCAAATATTATATTCAGGATGGCAGGTTCATATTAACTGAGGGTCATTTAAATAGCAAATCTTTACATATCGTGGCCACGGAGGGTGAGTTTAATCTGTTCAATCAGACCCTGGATTTTAATTTATTGGTATCCCCTTTTACAACAGTCGACACTGTAGTCAACAAAATCCCGTTGATTGGCCACATTTTCCAAGGAACACTGATTGCCATCCCGCTTAAAGTTAAGGGGGATGTTTCAAATCCCAAGGTTACGCTCCTTCCCCCGTCCGCTATTGGTTCACGCACCTTGGGTATTCTAAAGAGAACCCTCAAAGCACCGGTGAAGATAATCAATTCGGTAGTAACGGATACATCTAATTCCCCAAATAAAGATAATCAAGAACACTAATGTGTTAACTGCTTATCCCGCATTAAAAATTTTATTTAGAAAATAGCTTCTAACTATTCACTTTTCCCGAATTTCTATAAACCTCATTTTAATATAAAAGATCATATCATTTCTCCGATGCGATAGGTGATATTGTCGGTATCGGCTGAGTCGAAGAACCAACAATGGCCACATTGACTGGAGTAGTTCCATCTAATTATCAAATGATCAGGATGTTGAAATCCCATAAGGCTAAGTTCAGCGACGAGGGAGATGGTTCGTTGTGCTTCGACTTTGAGATAGACTAACAGTTAATTTAGGTAAACTT
>JAFDCA010000023.1 GCA_019313025.1 Deltaproteobacteria bacterium | reverse complement strand
TATCATTATCGACATCGCGGACATATGTATTCCCGGTATAACGGCAGACATAACAGACATATGTATTCCGGGTATAACAACAGGCATAACAGGCATATCTATTCACGGTTTAACAACCACCACAATAAACATAGGTTTTCAAAGTTTAAAAATAGACAGAACAGACATATGTTCTCCCGGTTTAATAACCGGCATTACAGACACAAGAAGAGTTGGTAAACTATTTTGTAAGCAGATCGTCTAAAGGGGCAAAACAGAATGAAAGGAGGCTCAAATGAAAGCTAGAACAAAAACCATTATCTTTGTGACGTTGATACTGGCGTTGATGTGGTGTTCAGTGGCTTGGGCGGACCGTTCAAATATCAGGAACCATCGACAGGAACAGCGCATTCGCCAAGGAATCCGCAGCGGTGAAATCACACGCCCGGAGGCACGCGGATTGAAAAATGAACAGCTTCGTATTAACCGCGCTTATCATCGGGCGGTCGCCGATGGTCTTCTCAACTGGCGCGAACGCGTCCAATTGAAAAAAATGCAGGATCGCGCCAGCCGCCATATTTATCGGGCAAAGCACAACCCGGTTCGCCGACGTTTACACAGACATTCCCATCAGGGTGCTCATGGTGCATTCTGTCATCGCCATGCGGTGGTGCATGAAAATATCGTTAACTATTATTATCCTGCCATGGAGACCGACTATGCTGACGGCTATGAATTTTCGGTGGGCGTCAGCGATACGGGTTGGCAATTCGCCTTTTCCGGCTTCAACAGCAGGTAGTTGGAGAAAAGGGTTCGAGGATTCGAGGGGTCAAGGGGTCAAGGATTTGTTTTCTAACGACGTTATCATCGCCTTTAACATTCTTTTGTATAACTTTTGCCAGAGTTCCAATCCATTGTAATTAATTAGTATTTCGCGCGAACCCTTGAATCCTGAACCCCTAGTACCCTTTGGGTTATCCTTTAACAACCCCAATGGGTCTCAATCTGGCCACTTTTTTTGAAATTCCGGCCCCATGTACCACCTCGACCACCTGAGAAACATCTTTATAGGCGTCCGGCATCTCTTCTGCCAGAGTGGATCTGCCGGTCCATCGGATCACAATTCCCTTGTCTTCGAGTTCCCTATTGATGGATCTTCCTTTACTCGCCTTTTTAGCGGCTTTTCTGCTTAACACCCGGCCGGCACCATGACAGGTTGATCCAAACGTCTCTTCCATGGCTTTTTGAGTACCAACGAGAACATATGAAGCCGTTCCCATGTCTCCGGGAATGATGACCGGTTGTCCTGTTTGTTGATATTCTGAACAGAGCGCCGAATGCCCTGGCGGAAAAGACCGTGTCGCTCCTTTTCGGTGGACACAGACGGTCTGTTTTTTTCCGTCGATCAAATGGGTTTCTTTTTTAGCAATATTGTGGCAAACGTCGTATAATAGATTCATGCCAAGATCCCTGGGTCCCATACCCAGAACCCTTAAAAATACGTCGCGAGATCTGTGCATTAAAATCTGTCGGTTTGCCCATGCATAATTTGCAGCACAGGCCATGGCATTATAGTATTTCATCCCTTCTTTGGATTGAATCATGGCACAGGCAAGCTGCCTGTCCGGAAGATCAAAACCCAGTTTTTTAACATGTTTCGACATGAAGGCCAGAGAATCGTCACAAATTTGGTATCCCAGGCCCCGTGAGCCCGAATGGAGCATCAAGGTAACCTGACCTTCAAAAAGCCCGAATACTCGGGCGGCTTCAGGTTCATAGATGGTTTCCACCACGCCGATTTCCAAAAAGTGATTTCCGGACCCTAAGGTTCCCAGCTGCTTTTTCCCCCTTTCAAGAGCTCTCGGGCTGACGACATCCGGATCGGCGTTTTCCATGCAACCGCCTTCTTCTGTGAAATCTAAATCCGACGTATCTCCAAGACCCTGGCTCACCGCCCACCGACTGCCGTTTTTAAGGACCTTTTTTACTTCGGGAATTGACAAATTGATCGAGCCTGTTGAACCAACCCCCGAAGGAATGTCACGAAAAAGAGCATCCACAAGTTCTTTGAGTTTCGGTCGTATGTCTTTTTCTATAAGAGAAGTGCCGGCGAGTCGAACGCCGCAGTTGATGTCATAGCCGACCCCGCCCGGAGAGATGACACCCGACTCCCAGTCAAAGGCGGCAACACCGCCGATGGGAAAACCATATCCCCAGTGCATGTCCGGCATGGCTAAAGATGCCTTTAAAATCCCGGGAAGGGTTGCAACATTGGCCACCTGTTTCAAGGGTTCATTCTGAGAGCTGCCTCTCAGCATCGACTCGGTGGCGTAAATGATTCCAGGGACTCGCATGGCGCCGGTTTTGGGTACTTCCCAGCGATATTTATCTATTTTTTTAACATTTATTGTCATCTTCGGTACCCCATCGATTATTTTGTTGTATACGACATAGTAGCATTTTGGAAAGAATATCGCAATCAGATATCGAATATAACTCTGGCCTCCCATCCAGAGGGACCACTCTTTACCTGGATCTGATGATATGTGACCGCCTTTATTTCGGTTTTGATAGTATGGCGATCCGGCCTAAAGGGATCAAAATAGATATTGGCGGAAATTTTGTTTTCAGACAGAGATAGTATTTGGACAGATTTTACCAGCAATTCCTTTCCGTTCCACAGGTATAACAACTCTCTGAGCCAGTTGATCATCAAGTCGGACCAATCCTCTCCCGAGGCCGTAATCTTGCAGAAATCGCGGCTTTTTAACACATCCATTTCAGTTATCACATCGAACAAAGCCAGGGCGGCATTGGCAAAAAGGGCCTGTGAATCAGAACCAAAAACGTGTATGCCGAAATCAGCAGTATGGTCTATTAAGCGGTATGTTTTTTTCATCGATAAAAAATAATTTCTTATGTCTAAACTCAAAATAAATTGGCTTAAATAATTATTTCTCCTGTCCTTTTTGTGCTATACCCTCCCAAGGCTTCAACCTGACTTTTGAACCCGGAAGAATCGATGATTTCTAGAAGAATCTGAATGTTTTCAGATTCAAAGTAGATTTCGGGGATGACAAGGTCATATTGCTCTGTAACCACCGGGATAAAATCAAGGTTGAGTGCTTTGGCGGCCGCATAAATGCCGAGTGCAATGTCAACCGCGCCGCTCTGCACCGCCACGGCCACCGACATGTGAGTAAATTCTTCATTTTCATACCCGTTGACGTCAGATGGATGGATACCCAATTGTTTCAATCGGTAGTCCAGAAGAATTCTGGTGCCGGAACCCGCCTGACGATTGATAAACGTAATGTCTCTTCGACGAAGGTCTTCGATGTCTTTGATGGTCTTGGGATTGCCTCTCGGCAGGATGAGGCCCTGATCTCTTAACACAAGATTTACCAGTTTCACTTTTATATCAGGAAGATATTTTTTTAGGTATGATATATTGTAAGATCCGTCTTGAGTATCGAGGAGGTGAGATCCGGCCAAATGGCATCCCCTTTTTTTAATGGCCATGAGACCGCCCATACTGCCGATATGGCTTGAGGAAATGGTAAGGTTTTTTCGCCCTGCTCGAATCTGGTTTGCCAGAACATCCAGGGAATTGTCATGACTCCCCACCACAACAATGGTGTTTTGAATAGAAGCCAATGGACGCAGGAGTTCGGCGGTAACCGGTTCTTGAGGATTTATCCCTTCCGAGTTTTTGGGCACCCGAATGATGCCGTCCGCTTCTGTCAAGGTTGTGATACAGCCAGCGCCTCGGGGTAGGGGGATTGCCACAATTTTGTCGCCCACCGCTCCCAGTTTTACCCGTATGAATTCTTCCAGGCCAAGTTTTGAAGCGATTTTTCGGGTGGGTTCCACCTGAATTTTGGGTCTTTCTTTTTCAGGCTGTCCCAGCATGTAGGATATTAACGGGCCGACAAACTGTTCGAATGCAATAATGGCGGAAACCGGGTAACCTGGAATTCCAAATACCGGCTTATCTTTTATTTCGCCGATTAAAATCGGCTTTCCCGGCATGATGGTAACCCCATGAACCAACACTTCGCCAAGTTCATCAACCGCATGTTGGGTATAATCTTCGGATCCGGCTGATGATCCGCCGACAGTCAAAACCATGTCGACATCGCTGTTCACGGCATTCAGAATCGCGGTTTTAATCTTCATGGGATCGTCGGTGATCGTCTCAGGTCGAACAAAAATACCGCCGCACGACTCGATCAGTTTACCGAGAACAAGAGAATTGGTTTCAATCACCTGGCCCGGCTGAAGATTTTCAACAATTGCCTCACGCCAGTCGATAAGCTCGGACCCTGTTGGAATAATCATTACTTTAGGTTGGACCTTTACCGGCACCTCAAAAATACCGCCTGAAAGCAAAGCCCCCAAACAATAGGGTGTGATGACATGGTTTTGGGGAAAGAGAAGCTCGGTGGCCACAATATCTTCACCGACCTTTCGAACATTTTGCCACGGAAATGCCGGAGATTCGATGATGACCTTGTTTGGGTCGAGAACTTGAACGTATTCTATCATGATCACCGTATCGGTGTTCTCGGGCATGACATGGCCGGTGTTGACATAGAAAGCGTCCTTTCCGACAATCAGCTCCTTTGGCCTGGTTTCAGATGCACCGAAGGTATTTGCCGCTTTTACGGCGATCCCGTCCATGGCGGATAAATGAAAATTGGGTGAGGAAATCACGGCCGTTACCGGTTCTGCAAGAATCCGGCCCACCGCATCGGTCACGGAAATTACCTCTTTTGAAATCGTACTCTTAAAAAGAAACCGCCTGAAAAGAATCTCTCGTGCTTCAACCAGCGTTTTCATTTTTAAATATATGCTGCGTTTATGGCTCATTCTGCCGCTCTAATTTTTTCTCACAATTTGTTTTTTAGTTCATATCGTTTTATTTTGATGATAGAATCGTAACGGTTTGAGCTTTTACATATTAACAATTTCTTCAAAAGACCTACAACCAAGTTAAGTTGACCTATCAAGCTAAGCTAATCATAAATGTATGAAAAAGCAAAATTAATGAAAATAATTTTTTCAAAAAAATTGAAAGTCGTTCAAAGGGGTATTACTTTTATTTTCTCTCCTCTATCCAACCCTTCTGTGTTCAATCCAATTTCGATCAAACCATCGGCTTTGACCATGGTATTGATCAGACCTGATTTGCCAAGAATGGGTTCCGCCCACAGTATGCCGTCTGTTTCAATCAACTTAACGCGAAGATAATCTACCCGGCCCTGAGTCGATGAAATGTTTCTCGTCAGTTGAGCAACAGGACGAAAGTGCCTTTTATGTTCAGGGGAAAGGCCGCCAATATGCTCAACAAAGGGCCTGACGACAATCTCAAAGACCACCATGGCTGAC
>JAFDCA010000022.1 GCA_019313025.1 Deltaproteobacteria bacterium | reverse complement strand
TAGAAAGAACAGACGCAAACAGAAACATTTCTTGAATAGAAGCTATTTATTTAAAGACGGACTTATTGTTATATTATTGGATTCTGTTCTTTCATTACGATCCTTTAACCACGAGTTTACACGGTGTGAAAAAAAGCATTATCCATGGAGCGATTTAACAAATAAACCCTCCCGAACCCTCATTTAGTGAGCATTTTAATAGATTAGTATGAATTTTCATAACCCTCAAATAATTTCTTTCGGCCGTCGATTCAATCCTTTTTTACAATATTTTGGTGTGAAACTCGGCTATGAAGCCAATGACATACGCCGGTTGATATGAAATATCCTTGACTCTGATATACATTCAATTTAATAAAATTTACAGCTTTTACTTGATAAAAACAGAAATATCATCTCTCTCAATTTTCAATTTGGTAGTCAGATGCCCTGTAAAAACGATCTGATGATCAGTACCCACCCGGCCAGGTCAAAGAACCTCAATCCTTTATGCAAAAACAACCTGAAGAGACGACGAATGAAGATGGCATTTAGCTCCCCAACTTATTTTAAGAAAAGGAAAAAACAATGAAAGACGTTGTTATTGTATCTGCGTGCCGGACACCCATCGGCACCTTTGGCGGCACCCTTTGCCACAGCAATGCCGCGGAACTGGCAAGTATATCCATGAAGGAAGCCGTTAAACGGGCTGGAATCGAACCTTCAATGATCGATGATGTACGTTACGGATGTTGTATGGAGCCCAGCGATGCATTAAACGTGGCCCGGGTTGGTGCTTTGTTGGCAGGAATACCGAATACCGTACCGGCCGTTACCATTAACCGGGTGTGTATATCCGGTATGGAGGCCGTTATTTCGGGTATGGCAATGATTCAGGCCGAAATGGCCGATGTCGTTCTTGCCGGCGGCGTCGAACATATGTCCGGAGTTCCTTACACGGTTCCAAGCGCCAGATGGGGGTGCCGTTTGCAGGATCAGATTTTTGTGGACGCCATGATTCGTGCACTTCATTGCGGATCTCATATTATCCCTCTTGCTGACGACGGACCGCTGGACACAGCTCAACCCCCGGCCGGACTTTTTTTGGGCAAGCCCTATATTATGGGGATTACCGCCGAATTCGTTGCGCATTATTTGGGTATCGAAAGAAAAGAGATGGATGAAGTGGCCCTGAGAAGCCACAATAATGCCGAGCGGGCAACCATGGACGGGTCCTTTAAGGCCGAGATCGTCCCGGTGGAGGTACCCCGAAGAAAAAAACCACCGCTGATCTTTGAAAAAGATGAACATTTCATACCCGGCCTAACCTTGGATCAGCTTGAAAAGCTTCCACCGGTATTTCTTCCCGACATGGGAACCGTAACCGCTGGAAATTCCAGTGGTATCAATGACGGTGCTTCGGGCATGGTCATCATGTCTGCTGATAAAGCAAAGGCGCTGAACATTACACCCATGGCCAGAATACGGGCCGTAGGCAAGGGGGCCTGCCATCCTTCGGTCATGGGGCTTTCACCGGTTCCTGCCGTTAGGAATCTGTTAAAAAACAGCGGACTGAGGATGAACGATTTTGAACTCATTGAAGTAAACGAAGCCTTTGCTGCACAATATATCGGATGTGAGAAGGAATTGGGTCTGAACAGAGACGTCACCAATGTCAAAGGGTCGGGCATCGGTCTTGGACACCCGGTGGGATCGACGGGATGCAGAATTATGGTGACGTTGTTGTATGCCATGAAGCATCACGGCAAAAGTCTGGGTCTGGCCACCCTTTGCGGTGGCGGGGGTGTTTCCATGGCATGTGCAATTGAAATGGCGTCGTTGTAAATCTGCGGAATTTTAAGGCCCCAAATAAAACATCGGTTTGGAAAAACAATGTAATATGTGGATAGAGCTTCGGGTCAAATAAATCTGGATCTCTTTTTTTTCCTGGTTGACCCACCGAGTATGAATCCAAAAAGTAAAACCCCTGCTCCTGCAATAAACGATTGTATCCTATTCGATTTCAACGGGTTTTTGCGATCTTTTTTAAGGCTTTTGACTTCGGTGTTCAATTCAACATTTAATTTCTTCAACTTTTCTACTTCACCGATCAGTTCTTCCGAGTTTTTTGAGTAATTGAGAAGAGCTGTATACTTTTTATTGAGCTGTATAAAGTCACTTTTTGCTTTTGCGGCAAACTTCTGGTTTATATTTACTTCTTCTGTTAGCTCTTCGATCTTTTCCTGATACATATTCTTTGTTTTCAACAACGCATTTGAAGCAGAATCTTGTTCATTTTTTAGAGTTTCGACTTCTTTGTTTAACGCCATGATGTCATTTTTTAAATTTTCGATAATTATAGCCTTGGGTTTTTCTGAAACGATATATTTTGCTTGAACCCATCCTTCAATGCCATTTTCGGTTCTAATCCTTAATAAATCTTCTTTTTCCTCGAGTATATCTACCGGTGTCGCAGTTTCAATATATCCTAAAACAGCAGCATCCTGGTTTTGTCCATCGCGAACAGAAATGATGAGCCGATCAGAAACATATCGCGTGTCGGCAAAAACAGAGTTAATGGAAGCCGACAGAATGAAAGCGACGACAAAAAAAATTGCCCGTAGGGTTTTTTCAGGGACCATCCGACTCATAACATCACCTATTTAGTTTGTTTTTCGATAAGTTGTCGCAACGTTAACGGGTAAGTACTTTTCTTTTTCACCATTGCCGGCAGCAGCCGTTTCCCGAAGATTTCATCAAGGCTCAATCCCTGCCAGTCTGTCAGCTCTATATATTCATCGAGAAACGTTGTTGATAATTTAGGTTCTTTATTGCCCTGAAACAAATCATAGCAAAGATGGCTAAGGTACAGTAAAAAAACATTGTAACTTAATTCTTCGGGGATGTGATGCGGAGAAGAAAACTCGGGATAGGATTGAAACTCGACGCATTTCCACAAAACATCAGGAAGATTCCATTCCTTTAGCAAAAGAGATCCCAATTGAGCCTGGTCCAGAGCCTCAACAAGTGTCGCCAACTTGGGATTCTGGCCTTTGAGCAACTGGATGACGATCTGGCCGATTTCGTGAAGCAGACCCAAAGAGGCCATTTCGGCGGGATGGCCATGACGCGACTCTAAAGAAAGCATAAACGCGATATGCGAGATAATTTCAGAATGAAGATGCAGTGCCTTAAATTTCGATGTGTTCGGCATGGTGCGGCGAATACCTTCGGCAATCACGATCTGGTAGATTTGTTCAAATCCAAGAAGAACAACGGCATGGTGAATATCGGAGATTTTTTTCTGGAAACTGTAAAATGCAGAGTTGATGGTTTTCAATACAATGGCAACCAGGGCCGGGTCCCGTTTGATCTGTTCAACAAGTTCTTTTGTCAAAAGTTGACTGGATAGAGTTGTTGCAAATGCCGGTAGTCGCGGAACTTTTTTGATAATACCCTTTATCATCTCAGACCGGTGGAAATCTGTTTTCAGGGGAGAACGGAAATTGAAAATATCTTCTTTTAACTGCATATTCTTTGATAGAAGATGATTTTCGCTTTTTTTAAGCAGGCGGATACGCTCAGCGGATAGATGGGCCAGACGTTTGTAAACGGTCAGCTGTGTTTTGTCATTCAGGCTGTCAATGGTCGTCTTATCCAAAGCCATGATACGGGTCGGTTCAGCAGCGATGACCGATGTTATTCGCAACGGATCTTTGGCAAAGGCCATGGCTTCGATCCAGTCCCCTTTTGAAAAATCGGCGATGGTTGCTTGATGCGCTTTCGGGCCTTGAACAATCTTTATTTTCCCGTCCAAAATGATAAAAACCATTTGATCGAGAATGTCTTTCTTCATAAAAATTTCACCAGCCTGCAATTTATCGATTTTCGCCCTACTGGACAATTCGATCATTTCTTTTTCGCTGAGTCCGTTAAAAACGGATATTTGGTCCTTTAGTTGTGTCATTTTCGATTACACCCTGTTGTTTTTGGCCGTTTTACGAAAATTGAACCTACCTAAAAATTATTCCAGCTCACACCGTTATGCAGGAAATGGTGAGAATTAAGTTATAATATCACATATTTCAGTAAATTTAAAGTGAAAGTATTGAAATTCGAATAATTGAAACACAAGTTTTATATCCATATTTTTAATTAACCTCATAAGATGGTTATGTTTTTGATTGATGTTATCTGTAAAGAATCGTCGTTATTTGTTTGCAATAAAAGCTTTCCGCCCCCTCCGCTAAGTCATTGAAATGACCAGTCTCGCAGACACCAAAGTAAAACGGGAGGGCACCCCCCCCCGTGAACACATACATTTGTATTTACAATAGTAAATACCCCGCTTCCTTACTTAAATTAAAACGATAAACGCATCGGGCTAAACTTTTAAAGATGTTCTGCCGATATTAATGGTG
>JAFDCA010000021.1 GCA_019313025.1 Deltaproteobacteria bacterium | reverse complement strand
TTATGACCATTCTCGGACGTTTATTTTTAACTGACAAATCGATTCCTTACCGATAGTTTGAAGTCTCCGGATGAAAGGAGGCCCCCTCCATGCGATTATGAGGCAGCCGCACCAAAGCCAAAATATTGAACACGAGCGCGAAGGCAACCCTGCAGAGGTTGAATTTCAATTCAAGTGGGAACGATGATATCTTAAATTACTCTGATCGGAATTATACGTAAATTTTATGAATTCCATCAGAATACTTGAAAATCTAAATTATTTAAAGATAATGCAAGTATCATGTCGTTTTCAGAAATTTGGTGTGAGCCCATTTTTTGAAATTGGAAATCCTTCAAATGGATGAAAAACCAACCTATCAAGAATTAGAAAAAAGGATTCAGGAATTAGAGAAAACACTACAGAAGGGTAAAGAGAAATATCGTATCTTGCTCGATGAATCAAGCGATCCTTTTTTTTCATTCTATCCTGATGGAAAGTACCGTTATGTTAACCAAGCATTCGCAGAAGGAATCGGCAAATCAGTTGATGAGATCGTCGGTCACAGTATTTGGGATATCTATCCAGGAGAAGAAGGTGATAAGAGATTCTCTGCAGTTAAACATGTTTTTGCTACTGGTAAACCCAAAACAATTGAAGTCCGAATTCCAAGACCGGAAGGTGATCAGTACTACATTACAACTGTTAAGGCTGTAAAGGACCATCATGGCAAAGTGATTTTTGTAATCTGTTCCTCAAAAAATATCACAGATCGAAAACTAACAGAGAAAACCTTGCGGGAGAACGAGGAAAGGTTTAAGTATTTTACAGAAGCTTCGTTTGAGGCAATTTTCTTTTCTGAGAAGGGTGTATGCATTGAGCAGAATCCTGCTGCTGAGATAATGTTCGGATATACATCAAAAGAGGCTATCGGCCGTCTTGGAACTGATTGGATTGCTCCAGAATCGAAAGACTTGGTAATGAATAACATGATGAAGGGCGTTACCGAACCATATGAGGCTATTGCTCAAAAAAAGGATGGGAGCACTTTTCCTGCTCGAATTCATGCCAAGGAAATGCACTACAAAGGAAGAATAATCCGTGTGACTTCTTTGCGAGATATAACTGATTTTAAGTTTTTGGAAAATGACCTACGAAACAGAGAAGAAAGATTTCGACTAATTGCACAATCCACCAATGATATTTTCTATGAATGGATTGTTAAAACAGGAGAATTAAGATGGTTTGGTGATATTGATACAGCATTGGGATATCAAAAAGGAGAAATTGAACACACCTTGGACGCTTGGCTTAGAGTGATCCATCCAGAAGACAGACCTTCACTTGATGATGCTGTAAAATTGCATAAAAATTCAACAGAAACTATTAACTATGTGTATAGAGTACTCCGCAAAGACGGTTCATTAAGATATTGGCATGATCACAGTTTACCTATTCTTGAATCAGATAATAAGCCTGGGAAATGGGTTGGCGGCATCTCTGACATCACCGAGCAAAAGCAGGCGGAACAAGAAAAAGCAGAGCTTGAAGCAAAATTAAATCGTGCTCAAAAAATGGAGTCGCTCGGACTTTTGGCAGGCGGTGTCGCCCACGACCTGAATAACGTTCTATCAGGTATTGTCAGCTATCCGGAATTAATCTTGCTGGATTTACCAGAAGACAGTAAATTTAGAAAACCTATTGAGACTATGCAGGCGTCAGGAAACAGGGCTGCTGCTATCGTCCAGGATCTGTTGACTGTGGCAAGAGGTGCGGCCACTACAAAAGAACCTTTAAAATTAAATGACTTGATAAGGGACTATCTAGATTCTCCGGAGTTTAAAAAACTTGAACGATTTCATCCTACGGTTGCGGTCAATGTCAGTCTTGATGCCGACTTGCTAAACATAAACGGTTCTCCCGTACATATTAGAAAGGTGGTGATGAATCTTGTGTCAAACGCCTCGGAGGCCATTGAGGGTAGCGGTAATGTTACCATATCGACCATGAACCGTTATATAGACAGACCTCTAAGGGGCTATGATGATGTAAAGATAGGTGAATACGCTGTTCTGTCCGTATCAGACGTTGGTTCGGGAATATCGTCAGCTGATCTTGAGAGGATTTTTGAGCCGTTCTATACAAAAAAAGTAATGGGCAGAAGCGGCACTGGGTTAGGTCTGGCCGTGGTATGGAATGTTATGCATGATCATCGAGGCTACATAGATGTGAAGAGTGATGAGAACGGCACAACATTTGAGCTGTACTTTCCAATCACAAGAGATGAAATATCGGATAAGGATTTGTCCATCCCCATCAAAGATTACAAAGGAAACGGTGAGACAATTCTGGTTGTTGACGATGTGGAAAGCCAAAGAGAGATATCCAGTAAGATGCTGGATACACTTGGCTATAAAGCGAAAGCCGTTTCCAGTGGAGAGGAGGCAGTTGAGTATTTGAAACAAAATACTGTAGATTTATTATTGCTTGATATGATTATGGATCCGGGAATAAATGGTCTTGAGACCTACGAGAGGGTAATAAAGATTCATCCTAACCAAAAGGCTATCATAATCAGCGGGTTCGCTGAATCAGATGAGGTGAAGGAAGCCCAAAAATTAGGTGCCGGTCGATACATAAAAAAGCCGGTTACATTAGAAAATATAGGGCTGGCTGTTAAAAAAGAATTGGAGAAATAACGATTTCAGATCGACATGCACGGGTAATGGGTAATTATCCAAAATTTGAATATTCACGGACCAATTTTTTTAAGGATAACGAATCAATCCTTAATTGATCCGGAACAGGGATCTTTGAAATAGCCGAGCCAAAGATCCTGCGATCAGCCCGGCCATCGGTTAAATTAACCATGAAGGTTGTCGATCCATCTTATCGCCTCTGCATCGCTAATTGTTCCCAAATATCTTTGGGTGATTGACAGAAACATGATATATTCTCCGTCGGATACGTGGTTTTACGATATTGTTCATAAAGCGGACGCATTATAGGTTTATGGTAGTTAATGCCCTTTAGTACTGATTTAAAAATAAAAGTCTTATGGTAATCTTCGATCCTTATAGCGATCGTTTGGCGCGGGATATCCGCAACAGCTTGAGCTCCGCCTTGGTAAACGAATTAACCGGTAATACCGACGGCAATTTATCGGTCGAGGCCGATGACTGGCTATCGAAAGCCCCAGCGCCAATTTATCAAGCCTACATAAGAAAACGACTATCCATTTATCGCCGGGCCATTAGCGAAATTCAGGCTGGTCAAGTTGTAGATCCACGGTTTCAAGCCATTTACCTCTGGAATCTAGGGCTGTTTTTTGAAATGCATGAACTTCTGGAAACGATATGGCTGAAAGCTCCTGAACCCGAACGTTCAGCATTGAAAGGGTTGATTCAAGCGGCCGGCGTTTATGAACATTTCAACCGCGGTAAAAAGGATGCGGCCCGGAGTTTGGCCCTAAAAGCTGAAATGCATTTGTCTATAGGCCGCAGCTTTCTTGGATTCATTTCCAATCTGGACCAGCTTATCGAGGCCGTAGCAGACCCCTCAGATGTTGCACTGAAGATTTTACCTGTTCGGTGACAGATTGAGATCTGGCGACTTCTTATATTTGCTGATTTAAAACAGCTTTTAGCAGAAATTTAGCATATTTTTAAATAGTTAAAAATGAACGATTTTCGTTCAATTACTGATTATGAAAATCTTGAAGGGATTGCTATGATATGTTTGATGGATCACATAGTTTTGAATGTGGAAGACGACGAAAGGATGATTTTTTTCTATTCGAAAGTATTAATGCTTGTTTCTGAACGTTTGGAGGAATACCGTGCAGGAAAAGTGCCATTTCCGTCTGTTCGTATGAATACAGATACGATTATAGATCTATTTCCGAAAAAGTTGTGGCAGAAGAACAACACGATTGGAAAAGGCTTGAATAATCTGAATCATCTATGTATTTCTCTGAGTAAAAAAACGTGGGAGGATTTATTGAAGCGACTCCATGCCAACAATGTTAATATGGAGGAAGGGCCTGTTCCACGTTGGGGAGCACACGGCACCGGAACTTCCATATATTTTCGAGACCCTGAAGGGAACCTTATTGAAGCAAGGTATTATGAGGACCACGATAGCTCAGAGAGATGTTTGCTTGAATCATAGACATCAGCACAGATGCTTGAAATTTTCAAATTAGATGGTTTTTTTAATACCAGAGCGTGGGACAGACTGCACGAAGGCAACGGTTTTACGTAAATGTCGTCGAAACTTGGTATGAATTTGTGCCGCTGCTCACGCTCAGCGTTCAATAATTATTATCCGATCATTGAATATTCTAACTCCCAAATTGTTTAGAATATTGGAATTATCC
>JAFDCA010000020.1 GCA_019313025.1 Deltaproteobacteria bacterium | reverse complement strand
GCTTCCTTCTCGATTCATAACTTGAAGTTTGTTAATGAGCCCATTTCCGGGCCACTCATAAACCCTTTCGTTTTTGTCATTGCATTTATAACTGGTCAGTATTTTTTTATCTGCCCATTTTTTTACTGTCCGTTTTGAAACTTTAAGTTTTTTTGCAGTCTCATTTAAAGTGAATAAGCCCAGGTCTCGTAATCGTTCGTAATGGCTTTTTAAACCATAAGATCTACGAATATTGAAAACCGTTCTCGCCTTAAATGGTTGACCAGAACCAGATGCCATGCCGCTATTATTTAGAATATTTGCAACCTCCGCATCAGTGTGTTGGCCGAGAAGTTGATCAATTTGAGAAACTACCGCTTTGCTGGTCTTGCGAAGTTGCCACCCATTTTTGGGGGCTGGAAGATTTAAGGTTTTAATCATTCCGCCCTTGAACCGAACATCAACCGTAATCCCTGGATCTTTTAATAGTGTAACATCTTCCACGACCAACCTCACCATTCGCTTTTTCTCACGATCCGGAGTCTTGGGATTTCGCCATAGTTCTGGGAAGTCAGTCGCAAGGGCCAGTATGCGGGATCTTTCCTTACCGTCAAAAATCATACGATCTGATTTGCGCTGCCGCTCATATTCTTCCTGCACTTCTGTCAACGTCCTAAGTTTATCGTTCCAATCAGCCTCAAGGGAATCAGCTACCAGACGGTTTGCTGGATCAACCTGCATGTAGCGCCTTCGAGATAAATCAGCTTCATATCGTGCCCGTTGCACCTGTTGTCTTCGTAGTTGATCGGCTTCCTCAATTCGTGCATTGAGTTCTTTTTGGACATTCAAAGCAACTTCCAATGCCATTGGGCTAATCGATTCTATCAATAGTTTACCGATGGCATCATCAACTATACCGCCTGGTATATACTGACAAAATCGCTCGCCACCTGCTGATATGGCTTGCTTCTGACATCGGTATTCAGGAATTCGCTTTGCTTTTCTTGTATGGTAACGAATTGTCATTCGTGATCCACAAATACCACAGATAACTATTCCTTGCAAAAGGGCAGGACCTTCTCTGGGAGGACCCTTTTTTCTATCTGCTCCATTTGCTTGAGCATTCTCGTGAAGGCGCCGAATATTTTCTTCATGTCTATCCCAGCAAATATAGCCTTCATGCTTGTCTCGTATTAGCACATGCCACTGATCGCGCGGAAACCTTTTATGTTTTGTTTCCCCATCATATAACTTAGAAATTCTTGTGCGACCATAGAAAAAAGCGCCGGCGTAACGCGGATTATGAAGCATCGCTAAGGCTCTGGCGAAAACAAGATCCCCCCATACCACATCTCCCTTATTTGGACCTTTAAGCAACTTGCGGGGAAATTTTAAACCATTTCTTCGGAAATATTTAACAGTTCCGCTCGCCGATCCGACTTGAGTGAAGGTATCAAAAAAAAGATGGATGCTCTTCTGAACCTGTTTGTCAGGATCAATGATTACCTTACCGGTGGCATCATAAACAAAGCCTACAGGTAACGGAACCCGAAGTTCCCCCCTTTCCGCCTTGGCACGTATGCCGCCATGAAGCCGTCCTTTTAATACGTGTAATTCAGCTTCACTCATCGTGCCTTTTAAGCCTAAAAGTAGACGATCATTAAAGTGACCGGGATCATATAGTCCATCTTCGTCTAAAATTAAAGTGTTGGACAAAGCACATATCTCAAGGAGCCTGTGCCAGTCCATGTTATTACGGGCTAATCGAGATACTTCTAAACCAATCACAATTCCGGCATTTCCCATCCCAACCTCAGTTACTAATTTCTTGAATCCTTCACGATCATCAGATTTTGCCCCTGATTGACCAAGATCTGAGTCTATAACCTCTATTTGTTCAATGGGCCATCCTAAAGCAATGGCACGATCTCTTATCGCATACTGCCGTTTGGTACTTTCCGTGTTCTCAATGACCTGCTTCAAAGTAGATTGTCGTACGTAAAGGTAGGCTTTTCGTCTCAAATGATCGGATGTAACTTTTTGCAAACTTTTGTTTATCATATCGTTTTGACCTCCTGGCAATTATTTAAAGCCATATTGGTTAACAATATTACCACCTGTGCCCGTAAATTATCCGATAAATCATAATCAATGTTTCCTTCATTTCTGTCTTTTACAGCAGGCTTGGAGGGTGCGCATTTTGACCATACCTTCAACCATTCGAGCATGCCCTGGCCAACAAATAGCGCAAGTTCTTGATTATGTGTTCTATTGTTTAAAAAGGCGTTCATAAAATAATTTCGTAAATTCTCGTATTGTTCATCATAGATATGGCTGTCTGAATCACAAAAGGTTGGCTTTGTGTTAGCCCTTTTTTTTTCTTCTGGCTAACGCACGTTCGATACTTCTGGGATGAACTTTTAAACTGAAACGCTTTTCTAAAAGTGAGACTATCTTAGCAGCTTTAAGCGTATTATCCTTGGCGATAGTCTGGTCGACATACTCCATAACATCAGCGGAAAGTTTGTGAGCTTCTTTTGGCCCCTTTTGCCGCGGGATCAATCCCGGTAAACCTTTTGTGCTAAAATCATTTTGTGCTTTATAAAAAGATGGTCGTGAAAAGCCAAATTTCTGTGAAGCTTTTAGCACTGTCCATCCATCCTTTTGTACACGACGCAGCATTTCGTATTTTACTTGGAGTAGATCTTGAGAATCAAAAAACTCGTTTTTTTCAAACATCTCATCCGTTACTTTTTCAGCTTTGGGATTCAAAACTCCCTGTTCTTTGAGCTTTTTGATTTTTGAACCGCTATTATTCACCAGATCCTCCTTGGCCAAACAAATTATGGACTATTTAAATATGTCAAGTATATTTTGCCCACAATAAATATGTTTGTCAAGGTAAAATGCGGTTATTTCAAATTTATATATACTATTTAAAGACATTTATATGAATATACACGAATCCTTTTAATTATAACAGGGCATAATAGACTTTACATATACGGCATAATCTCCTTTACATATTTTCACTGCCCGGCACCGTTTTAAGATTTGATTTTAAAGCTTCAGTTAAATTGCAAAGACTCACAAGGTCTTCGGGACGAAAAAATGATCGACCTTCCGCTATTTTAATAAAAGGATCTACTGGTATAACGCTTGTCCAAGAGGCAGGAACTGAGACCAAATGCTGGTTGAGATCATGAAAATATATTTGATCTTCTCCCCAATTATGCCGGTGAGTAACCAAATAAAATTCTTGGTTATATAGTGGATGAAAAGGATGAGTGATAATGAATTTTATGTCTTCATAGTTTGTATCTGGTGTATTTGAACATTTAAACCATGAAACAATACGAAGGAATCAAGCATACCGACGATCAACACGATGCATTCTTTTTGGCCCAGATGCTGATTCTAGGCATTTTACCGCAAGGCTATATTTACCCCAAAGAAGATCGTCCCGTGCGTGATCTGGCACGAAAAAGATTGTTCTTAGTACGCCATAAGACCTCTCACATCCTCAGTCTGCAATCGTTGATCGCGCGCTGCTGTGGCAAAAGAGTCAGTGCCAATGATATCAGAACATTTACCGTCGAAGCCTTACAGCAGCTGTTAGAACAAGAGTATATAGTTCTCTCCGCACAGGCTAATTTAGACACGATTGTGTTTTTAAAGCAACAGATTCTGCTGCTGGAAAAAGCGATTAAAAATAAAGTAAAGCTCAGCAAGGCATTTCAGCAATTGCTGACGGTACCCGGCATCGGACTTATTCTGGCCATGACCATTATGCTGGAAGTCGGTGATATAAGACGTTTTCACCAAGTCGGCAACTTTGCTTCCTATAGCCGCTGTGTATCTTCTCAAAGACTATCAGACGGTAAATCCAAGGGCCATGGAAACCGCAAAAACGGCAATCGCTATTTGAGCTGGGCCTTTACCGAGGCTGC
>JAFDCA010000019.1 GCA_019313025.1 Deltaproteobacteria bacterium | reverse complement strand
CGCCGGCAATAAAGCCATGCTGATCGTCATCGTGTCCAAAGATCTGACCCACCGGTTTCATGCCGGAGAGATCGTCAAACAGGTCGCGGCCGTTGTCGGCGGCGGCGGCGGTGGCAGACCGGATATGGCCCAGGCCGGCGGAAGCAAACCGGAAGAACTGGATGCCGCCCTTGAAAAAGCCTATGAGATTGTGGAGAAGGGTTAA
This sequence comes from Deltaproteobacteria bacterium, assembly GCA_019313025.1. The sequence goes on along the minus strand of JAFDCA010000019.1, from coordinate 5,772 downwards.
GCACCTTTTAACACGTCAATCATTGAAAAAACTTGCCCTTGTGTGCCTTTAGCCACTTTTTTGTCGAGATAAATCAGTGCGTCAAGAGTACCCTGGGCATAAATATCTCGACCATTGACATTGTGTGTAAATTCGAAGCGGACGGTTTTGTCTTTTGATTCGAGACTGTAAGTGTGCCATCCATGGCCGTCAAGGTATGTTTCGGGGATGCCCCAGACGGTTTTTTGTATGTCGGGATCTCGTTCTTTTTTGATATCATTTTCAGCGAACACCAACCCGAGGCTGTTAAAATACCGGACCATCGCCTTTGCAGTTCCGCTGGTGTCGGCCTTTCCTTTTTGATGACTTTCTTTGATCTCAAGAGAATATCCTTCGAAAAGCTCCGGAAAAGCGTTGGCCGCATATTCCATCATGGCCTGAAAGCCAACGATTTGCTTGGCCATATTTGGTGCTATGACCCCTGGGATTGAAGAGTTTCGCACCGTCTCCTCAAGGGCCTGGCGATTTCCTCCCGTTGTTCCCATGACAAAGGGAAGGCCGTGCCGGCAGTAAAATTCAGCATTGCTGTTGACCGCCGAAGGGTGGGTATAGTCCACGCTTAAAAACGGACTTTCTTTATCCTTTATGGATAGAATAGACCGATCCCTGTCTTGGGGCTGAATCAGATCGAAGGAAACAGAATCAATGACGGTTTCGGTGTCGGTGATTTCCGGACCGGTTAGCGATTGCGTAATCAATTCAAACCGGCGGTCTTCAAGGGCGTGTTTAACAACGTTCGTGGCCATATTTCCGGGTAGCCCGTTTACCATGAGTTTTATACGGTTCATTTCGCACCTCCTATGTCCATCACAAGCGATGTTAATTTTGGAAATTCTGTATTCCCAAAAGAATAAAGATTCTGCTTCAATGATTTTATAGCATTTGGGATGTATTTTTCAAAGTATGTTTTTTTCTTTATCTGACTTAAAAAACCAAAGGCCCCCAAAATTTGCAAATTTCGGGTAATGGCGCAGTATTTATAACAGGAAAGGAACTTGTCCGGATCGACACCGATAACGGATGAAAGCGTTTTCAAAGCGAATTTCAATAGGTTATCTTGTATCGTTCGGGATAAGTTGACATAGGGGTCGATGAGCAAAGAAGCAAGATCGTACTGGACCGGCCCCAGTCGTCCACCCTGGAAGTCAATAAAATAAAAACAATGGTTTTTTACCATGATGTTTCTGGATTGCAGATCACGATGCATGAATCCATTAATGGAAAATTTTAATGCCTTGTCTGCAAGAGATCGGAATTCATTTTCAAAATCTCTAAAACGTATATTCATTTTCAAATAACCCTTTAAAAAAGCCTCGACAAAATAGCGGCATTCCTTTTCAATAATGAGGTCCTTGTTATAAAAGGCGGTCTGGCAGGTCCAGGCTGGATCAAAATCCTTACCTCCCTCCATGGAGAGCGTTCCGATGTGCCGTATGAGTCGTTTATAGTATGAGACAACGTTGTCCTGATTCTCAGAGTTCTTTACCAGTGTTTGAAAGTTGTTATCTCCTAAATCTTCCATAAATACTTGGCCTGAAAACGTATCATAACTATAAATTTTTGGCACCGGTATTCCTTTGGCGAGCAGGTGAAGGCCGATGGCAACAAAAGCGTCTGTTTCAGAGGTTGAGTCATTTTTCCGAATGCCGTGATCTACCATTACAAGAGATTGATTTCCAAGGTTTACGCGGTACCATTTCCTGTCTGAACCATCCCCATATAGTTCCGTTCGGACAATGTCATTGCACACAGTTCCGGGAAAAGCCTGTTTGAAAGCTTCGGAGGCCATTTTATCGAAAACCGCCCGCCTGTACCTTTCAGGGGTCCCGAGATCTTTCCAGTAGTGGTCTTTTGTTACATACGCACATATTTTTTTATTTTGAGAGAGAAGTTTTTTATAACCGTCGATGATGCTAAAAAATACGTTATCAGGAATTAACTCGAGCAATTCCGGATTCAGAACCTGTATACCGGTAAAGGTGAGTTTTTTATATTCTTCGAACTCGGATGGTTTTGAACCATTGATTGTGGAATTACAGGAGGCGGTTATGGAAAAACGTCCGTCAAAATCTTGAATAAAACCATCTTTATTTAGCACTACGGAGTTAAATTCCGGGTCGTTGTGCAGTACCAGCGTTGCCGGATGAAGATGATTTAAGTGAAATTCATAAACCCCTTTAAAATCTATATCTGTGACAATGTCACTGTTTATTACCATAAAAGGATTATCATTCCAGAAATCGGCAACATTTTTTATGGCACCTCCTGTCCCGAGAATGTTGGGCTCATGTCGTGTTAAAACAGGGATTGGATATTTTTTGCCGGCCAAGTAAGCATCTATCTTTTGATGCAAATGATGCGTGTTGACGATAATTGCTTTACACCCGGAAGCTATCAGATTGGAGATAATCATATCCAGCAGTGGACGGTTCGCAATGGTAAACAATGGCTTGGGTGTGTATTCAGAATAGGGCTTGAGTCTTGTACCAAGACCTGCGGCAAGGATGAGAGCCTTCATTTTAAGTAGTAAACAGTAAATAGTAAACAGTAAATAGTAACGAGTAAAGAGTGACGAGTTAATGCTAACGAATTAATGGTAACGTTTCGATACACTCGCCGCCCGTTAATTGAAACACAAAAAAGCGTCATGTCTTGATTCAACGATGATTTAAAAAAGGTGGACATGTTTCATCAAAGACAATTTCGGTATGTATGAATTGCATCGGCATAGTATAATATTTTCTCGTTATCGTCCGATCCCTTTACACCATTGTAGGTAAAAAATTCTATCCCGTTATTGTAATTGATTGTGGAAAGCGCTTCAATTCGTTCGATTTCCTTCTTTTTGTACATACGATTTCCGATGGTTTCAATTTTTTTCAATCGTTCTTTGGCTTTAACTGAATTTTGAGGGTATTTCATAAAATAGTTTAATACGATCCAGTATGATTCGAAATATGGTTTTAGGAATCTTGAAAAAAGTTGAAGTTTTCTAAAACCGGAAGACGTCAGATTGTAAGTGTCAGGCAATTTGGGGTGTGGCATTAAAATGGCTTCGTCAATAAAAGCCTTGAGATTTTTTCTCACAAAATATTCGGGTGTTTTGTCGACGTCATATGCAAATTCATATTTAAAGAAATATTGAAGAAAATTGTAGTCAGCATGCAGATCAGACGCTGAAAACTGAAAAGCATCCTTAACAAGTATGGAAAGGGCGGTAATGGCTGCCGGCACGAAAAAGGAAATACAGTTGTTTTTGTAATATTCGAGGTTGGGGCGTTTGTTTTCATTGACTTTGAATAACGCATCGGTGTGAAGGGCATCTGGGTCTTTGGTAACTTTATCTATAAATTTTCTTTGCACATAGGTGTCAAGCACGTGCTCTATGGTATTCAGATTATCCAATAAAAGGGTGTCAGCCAGTTTTGCTTTTTGAGTTAAAAGGTAGTTCATATATGTTTCAACGTGGGACATGAGATGATCAAAAGAAAAACTTTTTTTGGCACAGTTCAAAACAGCGGCTGCAACAAGGGCATGGGGCGTCACAACAGAGACATTATTGATGGCGTTGATAACCCTGTGCCCCAAATTGCGGCAGAGAATGTTAAACTCTTTGGGGGACATATCTTCAATGGGTGTGCCGTATTGAAACAACAGATCCTTAAGAGATAAGGGATCATGGAACTGTATATAGATTCTTCCATACCGTTTATCTAAAAATTTTCTTGCTTTGATCATTTGCATAAAATTCTCGGGCTGCTTTTCTTTCCCTTCGATTTCGTGAAGGTATGAACTTTCTTCAAGGACCCTGTCGTAACCTATGAAAATCGGTGAAAAGATCAAGTCCTCACAAGCTCCGTTTTTATAGGAGTTGAGAAGAATCGAGAGAAGCCCCAGCTTGGGAAGAATCAATTTGCCGGTGCGGCTCCGGCCACCTTCGATGAAAAATTCGATATTAAATCCTTCAGAGAGTAAATTGTGAATATATTCTGAAAAAACCTTTGAATAGAGCACCGCACCCCTGAATGTCCGTCGAATAAAAAAGGCACCACCCCATCTGAATATCGGACCCATTGGCCAGAAGGAAAGATTTTTCCCGGCAGCCACGTGTGGACATGGCATGTTGTTGTTATACATAAGATATGAAAGAATCAGGTAATCGATATGACTTTTATGACAAGGAATGAATATCACCGGTCCCTTCTTTGACATGTTTTTTACACGATTCAGACCGTCCTCGTTTATGGTAACCCCATCGAATAACGTGTTCAGAAACCATGTTAAGGTTAAAGAGGCCAGTTTAATTACAAGGATATTGTAGTTGGCGGCGATCTCATCAAGAAAAGCGCTTGCTTGCTTTTGTACCTTCTGAATCGGGATATTGCGGGATTGTGAATGCTGTTCCATAAAATTTTGGAGTCGTTCATTTGTCAGGATGTTTTCCTTCATTTCTAATCTTGATTTTAACATCGGACCTGTGATGCTTTGACGGTGTCGATTAATTTGAGACAGCAGCGTTCGCCTGAGTGCGAGTGCTTGATAATCGACATTTCTTTTTTGATTTTCTTCAAGACCAAGAAAGGTTTTTAGATTGATCGGCTCGGATGTTTCCACAAAAACTTTGCCCGGATTCTTAAATAGCATAAAAAGGAGCCTCATTTTTCCGGGATTTTCTTTGGTGCCGAAGAGAAAATCGATGATGCTCGGCATCGACCGGTGGGGATTCTTATCAAAAAACATAAGCTTTGGGACAAGAAAAATAGGACGATCGATGGACTGCTGCATTTCGATAAGATATTGGACCGGATCTGTCTTTGCTTTTATAAACCTTCGATGGAAACCTTTTTGCTCTACCAGGGAAAGAAGTGCCGACCGTCCATTTAGGAGTTCCTTTTTAAAGAATCCTCTTTGGTAAGGATCAGGTAGTCCGAGGTTATGGATAAAGTACTTGATGTGAGAGAATACAATTTTCCAAATGCGTGATATGGGTTGCCACATTAACACGCTATAGTCGAAACCTATTTGAGGAAATGGAAGGTGATCTTGTTTGTAACGCGTGTAATAAAAAAGGTATCGGAAGTAACTTTTATACTTGGTTACGTAGATGATAATACCCTCTTTATGAAGACTGTTTAAGTCAAGGGTCTGTTCCTTGATAACCTTTATGCCGGAAAAGAAAAGTTTGAGGATAACATTTGATATCGCACCGATATTGTCCGGGAGCTGACAAAAATAATGATCATAATCATCCTGGACTGCCGGATCGTACTCTCCTTTTTCTTTTCTTTTAAATTTTTTAAATTTTGATTGAAGCCGTTTTAGCATGGTGAAGTTCCGTTAGTGACGAATATAAGTGAGGTTTTAAAAATGGTAGACTAAAATATAAAAATTTACAAATATAAAATTTGTCTGTAACTTTTAAGGCAAAATATCTTGTTGGATCAGGACAGGACAACACCCGAAAAAAACGGCGGCGTCTTTACAAAGAGTCTTGTTTGGCAAATTTAAGCTTGCGTTACATAATAAGTTGTGATAATTTTCAAAATCTTAATTTGCTATAATCAACTATACGTATTTACTATACATCTTATTTGGGTCTAAATATTTTTTGCCAGCACAAAAAAAATCTGTACGGTTTCAGGAAAAACGCATAACAACAAACAAGCCGATTTATATTTTAATTCAAATTAAAGGAGGATGATTTTTTATGAAAACATTAATTGGTTGGGCGGT
>JAFDCA010000018.1 GCA_019313025.1 Deltaproteobacteria bacterium | reverse complement strand
TTTCGGCCCTTGAATCGAGATCGATTTTACCAATCTGATCCAAGTAATTTTGATAGGTTTCTTTAAAAACAGACGGTTTTTCCACGATATATCACCTCTATTATTGGAATATGAATTCGTTCATCTGTAATAAAGTCGTGCGACATTTTCAAATCTGAGCGATTCCCTCGAAGCCCCTAACCTGTAGTATGACTTCAAGAACATGTCAATTCTACAGGATCGTTTAAAATATCATACCAACAAACGTCTTTTTCAGATTTTCATTGACAAACTTTATGAAAGGTGCATAAAAAACATAATTAATATCAGTAGTTGTAAATTTTAATCCCTGGCTCTTTTTGGCCCTTTAAATAACACCTCGCATTCTTATGATTCAACATCCGAAGCAGCTTATTCACTGATAGCCTTTTGAAACGATGATCTTGAACGAACGGTTATTCCAAAGGGTCCGGAGAATCTTTCCATGAGCAAAAAACCAACCTATAAAGAACTGGAAAAGAAGATCGCGGTATTGGAACAAAAGATTGCCGAACTGGAAGGGAGCAAAAAGGCCATTCAAAGAAGCGAAGAAAGATTGAAAGAAGCCGAAAGGATCGCAAAAATAGGGCATTGGGAATTGGACTTGCTTTCAAACACGTTATATTGGTCGGATGAAATTTACCGTATTTTTGATTTAGATCCTCAAGAATTTGGCGCCAATTACGAAGCCTTTCTCGATGCCGTACACCCTGAAGACAGGAAAACCGTAGACAAAGCGTTTACAGATTCAATAAAAAAAAGGACCGGCTACGACATCGTTCACAGGCTGCTCCTTAAAAACGGTACATTGAAATATGTGCACGAAAAATGTCGGACCCTATACGACGAGAATGGAAAGCCGTTACGCTCTCTTGGAACCGTTCAAGACATTACCCATCAAAAACGGGATGAACATCGCTTTTCAGGAATTATCGGACGCGATCCGAAGATGAAAGATATCTTCGAGATGATAAGAGAGATTACGGATATCGATATTCCTGTCCTCATTCAGGGAGAAAGCGGTACGGGAAAAGAACTGGTCGCCCGTGCCATACATAACGAAGGACCGCGTGCCAATAAAGCCTTCGTACCGGTCAATTGCGGGGCCCTGCCGGAGGGGTTACTGGAAAGCGAACTTTTCGGTCACGTCAAGGGCTCTTTTACCGGAGCCTTAAGGGACAGAAAAGGCCGATTTGAAATGGCAAACGACGGCACGCTCTTTTTAGACGAAATAGCAGATTTGCCCAAAGTGATGCAGGCGAAATTGCTGAGGGTTTTACAGGAAGGCAAATTCGAACGGGTGGGAGATGAAAAAACCATTACTGTGGATGTTCGAATTATCAGCGCCGCAAACCGAAATCTGAAACACGAAGTAGAAAAAGGGAATTTCCGTGATGATCTCTATTATCGCATCAGCGTCGTTCCCATTCATATGCCCCCGCTTAGAAAGCGAAAAAACGATATTCCTCTCCTGGTCAACAGCTTTCTCGAAAAATCCGCTTATAAAGGACAACAAATAAAGCAAATTTCCGAAAACGCACTATCCGTTATGATTGATTACCCTTGGCCCGGTAATGTTCGGGAGCTTCAAAGTGCCATTCATTATGCACTCATAAAATCCAGAGGAAAAATCATTCAACCTGCTCACTTGCCGATGGAATTGAGAAAACAGAAAATTATTCGGCCATCCCGAGGACCGTCCCTGAGATTGGATCCGAAAATCGTAAAAGAAGCTCTGATTCGTAGTGGCGGTAATAAGGCCAAAGCTGCAAGATATCTGGGGGTGGGGCGGGCCACATTATACCGTTTTTTAAATAATTTCCCGGATATGGATGCAAATATTTACGAATCTGATTAACGTTTGCTTTCATGAGCTTCAACTGCAAAAGATGTGGACATTGCTGTAAAACCATTGGAATTCCATGGTCTGAGCTGGATCCTCGTCTTGCTGCGGATTATCTGGACATTAACATTGAGGATTTTATGAATGTATATGGTTTTGTCAGGAACGAATATTCAGGAAAAATCGAACATACCGAATTAAACGCGGCACCCTGTCCCTTTCTGAAATACGTGATGGAAAGTGCATTTTGTAAAATCTATCCCGTGAGACCTTGGATCTGTAAAGGCTACCCGGGGCCAGGAACATCATGTGTCGGTGGACAGTGGCGATCTTGATTCAAACTGACATACACAATCGAAGCGTTCCCTGCAGCCCCGCAGAACGGGGTCTTCGCTTCGCTTCGACAAGCTGCGGGGAATGCTCTCGCTGATGCCGGTTCAAGTTTCGCACCCTTAATTCTCAACCTTCCAACCACAAGGCTTTTTAAGAATACAAGGGTGCGAAACTCAGGTACATTATTTACGAACAGGTACTTAGGCCACTTCCTGATACTCGGCATCAACCACATCATCATCTGATCCGGTAGAAGGGGTTTTTTTCGTGTTCTTATTATGGTATCCATGTGACGAATCGCCTGAACCATGGGCATTTTGATAGACAGCGGATGCCATCTTATGAGAGACTTGGGTCAACACCTCGGTCAACCGTTTGATTT
>JAFDCA010000017.1 GCA_019313025.1 Deltaproteobacteria bacterium | reverse complement strand
TGTAATCGGTGGGCAAGGACATGTGTTCGGTCGCGGGAATCAACAACTCAGTCCCAGGGTTATTCGAGAGGTGGGTAAAAAAAACATTATCGTAATCGCCACAAGAGAAAAATTATTTTCCCTGAAGGGAAGGCCTTTATTGGTGGACACGGGCGATGAAGCGCTTAATGAGGAGTTGAGTGGCTATTTCAGAGTAACAACCGGTTACAGAGATTATACCATGTATAGGGTTGGGCATTAAAACTATAAGTCTGGCCGGGGGCCTATAGGAAGATACCCATTAAGTAATTTTCTTGAAATGAGTGATGAAGTCGGGGATTTTCATTTATAGAATATACAAACATTCTTAAACTTAGCCTTTATGGCAGTGTTTTGGCAGCGAAGATGAGAAGTTTTGATAAGGAGGAGAAACGTAATGCCGGAGTATGATGTCGTTATCTTGGAGGCCATTTATAAACAGAGATTTTGTGGTAAACCTTGATTTAAATAATGGCGCGGTTGAAATCATCTCTTGTTGGTGGTATTGGCTTTATTGGTCTGACTGTCATATTCCTCTGCCCCTATGATTCGGGAGCGAATAAGAACAAAAAGATGGAGGGAAAAGTAATGTTTCGGGTAAAGAGAGACAAACTAGCTTTTTTTGTTGGACCGGATGTCGAACCCGTTATGGAGGTTCCGGACGGAGCGACAGTTATCTTTGAGACAGTGGATTGCTTCCGGGAAGTAGTGGTAAATCCTGAAGATTGCTTTTCTTCCTATGGAGAATGCCTGAAAGTCATGGATGTTCCGTGCATGAATCCGGTTACCGGCCCCATTGCCATACAGGGGGCTTCTCCAGGAGATTTTCTGGCCGTTGAAATATTGGACATAAAGCTTCCTGAAAAAGGGGCTACCTCCTACATTCCGAACTTGGGGATGTTCTCCTCTTCATATCAACTGAGTGATGATCTGGTTCCCGATACCAGGATTTGTAAAATTGAAGGTGATTACGTCTATTTGCCGACAAATCGAGGCGACATCAAGATCCCCGTATCACCCATGATTGGCACGATTTCTATTGCACCCAAACAGGAGAAGATTGCGAGCTTTAAGTTTGGTGCAGAACATCTTGGTAATGTCGACTGTAAAGAAATAGCGAAAGGGAATAAGCTGATCCTTCCCATAAATATAGAAGGTGGCCTTTTAGCGATGGGTGATGTCCATGCTGTTCAGGGTGATGGTGAAATTTCATGTGTGGCAGTCGAAATTTCAGCCGACGTTACTGTGAAAATAGATATACTCGCCTCAGGAGAGGCTCAATTTGCGGGTTGCCCACAAATAAACGGTGATGATTTTATAGGATCCATTGGATGCCATTTTGGAAATACAATCGGTGAGAATATAAAATATGCCTATTTCGATCTGATTCAAAGGTTAAAAAAATATTATGGCTTTTCGGTTATCGATGCTTATCATTTGCTCAGCCAGGTTGGTGAAGTGAGAGTTTGCCAGGTTTTGGGGGATCATCAAGCAGCCTTGGCGAAAGTGAGCCGGCGGTTTATTGAATAGTTCTTTCATTCCATGTGGCTTACAAAAGAAAGTGGCCAAAAAAAACATAAATCCAATAAGTTGTAGAAATCCCGAGACGCTTATAATATATAAGGCACTTTCAAATTATAGCCTTTATAGACCACAAAGGTCTCTACGGATCGAACATCCGCCAAACGGTATACTTCTTCCGTATAAAATTGCAGAAGATCAAACCCCTCCTTCAAAAGAACAGCAAGGATAAGGTCATATCGACCGGTAACAACACTTACGGATACGACGCCTCTTAATTTACTGAATTCTTTGGCTTTTTCTACCAAATTTAGAGTTCCCAACTTCACACCGACAAAAACGATTTTATGACCGGGAAGTGATTCAGGATCCACAAAACCGGAAATCTCAAGGATACCTTCGTCTACCAATTTAACGACGCGAGATCTTACTGTGTTTTCAGTAATGCCCAATTCATCGGCAATTTTTTTAAAGGACTTTCGCCCATTTCGCAGGTGTTTTATAATGTCGATATTTGTTTGGTCAATTTTCATAAAATGCTTCTTCATAAAATTCTTTAGGATAATTAGATGTTTTTGTCAATAATAAACTATAAATTTTATGATATCATCAAAATAGCAGGCAGAAATTCAGGTTTGGTAAAAAATATCTCAATACTGATACAAAAAATTCTTATGAGGTATTGACCCAGCTAGTTTTTTGCGTAAGTTAATATATTGAAAAAATCATAAAAAGCCACAGAACTACCTGGATACCCGCCTTCGCGGGTATGACGCCTATAGTATCTATCTTATTTTTATTGCCTTTCTGTCCTTCCCGCGAAGGCGGGAATCCAGAAAATTGGAAAATCCGACTTTTTACGAAGCCATCAATATATTGTTTCATGAAACTGAAAAAAATAGTGACGGTAACAAAAAAAAGGGGGCGGTTATGAGGGAAAAAATATTAACGGTGGCGATAGTTTCGTGTTTTATCGTAGGCCTGTTGTTCTATGCCTGCAACGCCAAGGAGCCTGAAACCATTAAAATCGGAATCAACGCGCCGCTCACCGGAGATATCCCCAAGGTGGGTGAGAGCACCAAATTCGCCGCACAGATGTGGCTGGAAGACGTCAATGCGGCCGGCGGCATTGAGGTCGGTGGTAAGAAATACAAAGTAGAGCTGATTATTGAAGACAATGAATCCAAGGCCGAATCCGCCGTCAAGGCCAACACCAAGCTGATTACCGAGGATGAAGTTATAGCCGTTGTCGGTCCCCAGTCCTCAAAACAAGCAGTGCCTGCCGGTGGTAAAGCCAATGAACTGGGTACACCGATGATCAGCCCCTGGTCGACCAACCCTAATACGACCAAGGATCGTCCTTATGTGTTTCGCGGCTGCTTTCTGGATCCCTTTCAGGGGCCGGTGGTTGCAAAATTTATCAATAATGAGTTCGGTTTCAAAAAAGCCGCAGTGCTCTATGATGTTGCCAGTGACTACCCCAAGGGGCTGGCTGAATTTTTCAAGGCATCCTGTGAAAAGCAGAACGGGCCCGGCTCGGGAGTGGCCTATGAGCGGTTCAC
>JAFDCA010000016.1 GCA_019313025.1 Deltaproteobacteria bacterium | reverse complement strand
TTTTTTTGGCAAGTTTCAATTCTTTTTTGAAATTATCAATATCCACATATCCTTCGTCTCCAATATCGATATGATAGGCATCTCCGGAACGCAAGATATATGCAGACGGAGTCCCTCTTGTTATCTCAGGCTCCAGAGTTCTTCGCATCGATGCAAGAGCGACATGAAAGCGTTTTGCTGTTTTAACCGGATCTTCTTCCGGCCACAAAAGTTCCATGAGAACATCTTTTTTCAGATAACCTTTGGGCCTATGATAGAGAAGATATTTGAAAATCATTTGGGCTTTCTTGCTTTTCCATCTTTTATCCGGAATTTCCTGGTCTCCCCGAAGCACCCTGAATTTTCCAAACAAATAAACCTTTAAAGACGGTGTGTGTAATTTCGGAACTTCATTTTGATCATCAACAGGGGCATCATTGATTTCAAGATGGTTGGGATTTGGCAACAATCTAAGAGCATCCGCGGTTTTTGGTTCGGTCTTATTTAAAAGGCACCCGAATTTAAAAAACGGTGCTTCATCCAAATAACCCGAAATAGCGGTGTTATCTTCATCGAAACTCTCAAGCAGGATGCCCGCCTGTCTATAGAGTTCCAGAACGGCGTTACAACCCAGTTCGGTGATGAGCTTCGTCTGCAGATAATCCCGGAAAAGCTGGTGATAGCTGTACCATTTATCCGTGTCATCAATAGACCTGGTAAACAGATGATTCTCTTTGAGATCTTTTAATATATCCCTTGAATTTCGTATATTTAGCAGTTGATCGCAAAATTCAGCATTCACTCTGGGTAAAATCGACGTTTTGATCAAAAATTCTTTTTTCTCGTGGGTCAGCAAATTATAGACATTTTCTTCCAGATAGCTGAATATAAGCTTCTGTGAACCTTTCAATGTTAAAAAAACGTTTTCGATTTCGGCAACCAAAGCGTTCAGTCTTTCAAGAGCAACAGTGTCAGCAGTCTGAGGGGCAAGAAGTTTTGAACTCAATATATTATGGCGACGATATTTACCAAACTTCGGCAGACCAGGCCGCAGCTCAAAAAGAAACCAAAACACAATGGCGTTGAGAATGAATAGGCACATTGCACCAATAAAGCTCATGGGTTGTGATTTATCTAAAAATTTTGGATACCTGGGATCCAGGCTCGTCACCTTAAGATTATCTGCAAAAGCCTCCGTCCTTTTTCCGATGGCCAGGTAAGATTTGGCCCTCGTTCTGTAAGCGTCGGACATGGTTCCCGGATCAGCCCAAATCTCGATAGCTTTGGTGGAATCGCGTATGGCCTCATCATACCTTCCCAACAAGCGATACGCTTCGGCACGATCGGCGTATGCATCGGCACAATTGGGTTTTAACTTGATGGCGCGGGTAAAATTGTCGATGGCCTGATTGTAAATATGGGTTTTTAGAAAACCCAGTCCCAGCATCCGATAATCTTCGGCTTTACCCGGCGCAAGTTCAATATATCTTTGAAAATCGTGGATGACTGCGTCGTATTTTTCCTGAAAATAATAAAGCAATCCCCGCTTTTCATAGGCGTCGACCAGCGCTGGATTCAGCCTCAGGGCTTCAGTGAAATATTCAATTTTCTTTGAGGTTAGGGTGCTTGATAGCCCAAGATTATAATACTTCAGGGCCTCCATATCATGGGCCTGGGCAGCCACCAGGACCATGAACATCAAAAAGAAAAATGTTAATTTTTTCATAGCATAACCTCTTTTGGGCGAAGCGGTCTATTATAAGCTATATTTTAAGATTTAATTACTTTTATTATTATCTCAAAAGATAATATAGATCAATATTTAGTACCTCAAGTTCCGCACAAGAATAAAACTACTAAATCATTGAAGCTGCAGGCCAAAATAACCTTGGGATTATTCATCTTTCTCCGGCGGTTTGAGCTTCAGTTTAAAAATCAATCCTGCCGCAATGCCGATGAGATATATAAGACCCATTTTTCTCGTATATCCCGGATAGTTTAAACCTCCGTTGTCTTTTCTCCATATTTGCCAGACCCTGGGATCCATTCTCCATGCATTTCTTAAATCTTCATAAGCCTTGTCCCCCTCTCCAAGCTTCCAGTAAATTTTATACCTGTTCCGGTAAGCCTCGGACAAGGTTAGCGGATCCCCCCCGATACGAATGGCTACAGAAGAGTCCCGTATGGCTTGATCGAAATTACCCATATATCGATACGCCTCCGCCCGGTTGGAATAGGCGCCCGCAAATTTCGGCTCCAGCTCAATAGCCCGAGTAAGGCTGGAAACAGCCTCACTGTAAAGACCGGTTTTAAGATATCCGATCCCCAGCATCCGGAACGCATGGGCCTTGAAAGGAACAAGCTCGATGAAGCGGTGAAAGTCCTTCAACATCAGTTCGTACTTTTCTTGGAAATAATATAGCATTCCCCGTTTTTCGTAGGCTTCTGCCAACGATCGATCCAGCTCTAGCGCCCTTGAAAAGTAATTGATCTTTTGATTGGTTATGGTGCTTTTGAGGCCAAGATTAAAATACGCCGATGCGTCCATACCATGACCATTTGTCATCAAAGGCCATATGAGTATACATATACCGACCGCCATTTTTTTCATAACGACTCCTTTAATCCGAGTTTGTCAGATTGCGTGTTCATGGGGTGTGCTTCCCCGTTAAACGACATGGGTGGAGCGGCTTAGTCATTTCAACGGCTTGGCAATGGGGGAGACCTCGGCTCCCGCATGCCTTTCGCGGGAGAACGCGGAGGGGGCAGGAATGCCACCGCTGCTAAATCGTTATAATGACCAGACACGCAGACACCGGAGTGAAGCGGGAAATCACACTCCGCGGACACGTGCTTGTCTGAATCCGAAAATCTAAAATACCGTAGGTGTTCTTTCATCATACCGTCTACTGGTTTGATGTTAAAAAGGAAAACC
>JAFDCA010000015.1 GCA_019313025.1 Deltaproteobacteria bacterium | reverse complement strand
GCTTTTGTTTGCGAGTTCTTGCAGATCTCAACGAAATTATCCGGCGGATGAAACGGAATGTTATTCTGACAATAGCTATATTATATGTGTATTCGTCATTCGATCTGTTTTAAATTTTGGTGCTTGGAATTTTCATGATTTTCATACGCTGATAACTTTATTTGTTCTAATAAATTAGATAGTTAAATGAGATAGACCTGCTCGATTAATCAGGGAATATCCGGTTTAAGTATCAAAAAATAGAGCGTGCCGAATTCCTGCATATGACCGGCAGCGATCTCAGCGTATGGGCCGTTTCCCCAGAACAGGTCAGCCCGACCGGGACCGCGAATGGCGCCTCCTGTATCCTGATTCAGAACAAATCGAGAAAAGACTGTCCAGTTTTGAATCGTTCCATCTTCATTAATCAACGGTTTTTTGGCTTCAATGAAAGCCAGACCGGCGGGAGGAAATAAACGACTGTCCAAAGCAATGGATCGTCCAGGGGTCAATGTTACCTCCAAGGATCCGAGAGGACCGTCTTTTTCAATTTTAAAGAATACATAGCTTGGATTATGATTTAAAACGGTTTCGACTTCTTCAGGATGACGGCGTAAATAATCGCGAATTTTTTGCATGGATATCTCTTCGCGGGATATTTTCCCTTCGTCGATAAGCAACTTGCCGATACTCCGGTAAGGATGGCCGTTTGATCCATGGTAGTGAACGTTAAGGATGCGACCGTTATTAAGAATAATTTTTCCTGATCCTTGGATCTGCAGAAAGAAAAGGTCAAGGCGATCCTTTAGCCAGGCGATTTCTTGAACCTTGCCTTCCAGAAGCCCTTCGTATTCGATTTCTTTTCGGTCATAGTAGGGCACAACACTCTGATTGATATATCTGCCGACAATGGTTTTCCCTTCTAACTGCGGGTAAAAAAGAGAAAGGTCAATGGTCGTCAAGTCATCCGGTCGAGCATAAATTGGAAATTGATATTCAGTGTCTTTGTTGAGGCTCCCGCGAATAACAGGCTCGAAATATCCGGTAAAAAAAACCTGCCCCGGATGATCGCTGCCAACAGTGGTGTAAATCAGGTAGTACTCCCTAATGTATTGTATGAGCTCATCTTTTGATGGTTTTCTTTGGATAAAATCGAGAAAGTACTCCAGAGATTTAATCATATGGGGTGTATTAAAGATATCTTGGCCAAACCTGAATTCTGCTTTCGGCGAAACCCGATTGAGATATGAAATACTTCCCAGGATGCCGTTCTCCAAGGTATCATACGCCATGTCATCAAAAAAATCCGGATATGCGGGTGGATCTATTCTTATCAACGCAGTGTCTTTAATTTCAGGAGGTCTTTTTTTGAAGATGCCACATCCCGTGATAAACAGAAGAAATAGGAATATAAAGACAATACTTGGTGTATAGTTTTTAAAAAAGTTGAATTTCATTTAAAATCTAGTCGTCAGCCGGCCTAAGATGAGAAATAGAATGCCGACACAAAACAGCAATAGATATATCGGCATGGCTATAATGTATTGAGCGGCATTGTGAATGATTCCTTCGGACATCCCGTTTACCCAACTAAAGTGGCTTTTGTCGATGACATCTATAAGTGTCAAGTTTTTCCAGGCCTTGCCGCCGCCTCCGGAACTAATGAGTGAATCAAGCGCCTGGAAACCAAACAGCAGGCCACCGATAAACCATGAGACCAGTCCGGCAATGGTGAATTTTGACATAATATTAACCTTTCTGAATACAGATCTTGTCAGTGGTCATCAATTAATGGCCATTTTGTCCAATCCGCCGGATGCGGACAAGTCTCTGAGTTATGCTTAAAAAACAATCCTTGGAATATTCGATATATGCCTGCGGTTATTTTTTTCGCATGTCTTGATCTTGAACAAAAATTCTCACTTAAAGATGGCCACGGGCTAAAATGTTATGTTGTTATGTTGGCAGCGAAGATTCATCGTCATGTATTTTCAATAGATATAAATCATCACTCTTTTCTTATAAAAACATCGCTTTTCCCTCCTGATTTTTCAATTAGACATATGTCAGATATGATTATTTTTCGGTCGTAAGATTTGCACATATCATAAATGGTCAATCCGGCGATGGATACGGCAGTCAGAGCCTCCATTTCAACGCCTGTCTGATCGATAATACGGACCGTTACTTCTATTTTTATGGTACTTTTTGTTTTGTCCGGGAAAAAGTCGATTGCTATATGTGTGAGGTTCAAGGGATGGCACATGGGAATCAGTTCCGAAGTTTTTTTTGCAGCCAGGATACCGGCGATTCGTGCGGTTTCAAGGACGTTTCCTTTTTGTACGGTTTGGTTCATTATTTTATCAAAAGTGTCCGGATTCATGGAAACAATCCCTTGGGCCACCGCAACACGCAGGGTCGGTTCTTTTTCAGTGACATCGACCATCCTCACGCGTCCTTGCTTGTCCATGTGACTGAATTCAGACATAGAAAAAATCCTCATATCGGCATGAAATATTCTGTTTTACTCGTAACGCTGGTTTTAATAGCATTCAGTGTATTATTCAATACGGAAATAACATTTTCTCGAATATCGCCGGCAACAACCAGGAACATGATGTCATCGCCTACAGTCAGGTGTCTGTTATCGGCAATTTCAACGAGTATTTCTATTATTCCGGGCTTTTGTTTATATGTTTCAATGACATGACGCAAGTTGTTATAATCGACGGAAATCGTTAGGCCTGAAACCTTACGTCCGCTACGCGATGTACCACGGACGATTCCGTTATGGCACAGGATCATTCCCGCCCGGTGATAGTGAGGGTGTTTTTTAATGGTGTCGATCATTCGAAGTAAATTCAATATGACACCTCGGTTAAATAGGTTTCACTATGTTGAGCGATTTTCAAGTTTACCGCAGATACAAAAAAGATGTCGTTTCGCTATAGTCGTCTATGCAAAACGGCACCTGACGCAGTAGATGCGGTGAAATTGGAAATCCCGTAGGGTTCCAAATTTTTGAAATGTAAAATGCCAAAATACTTTAAAAATATGGTTATATTAATCATTTCAAAAATTTGAAACGCTCAGCTTAGTTGCAGTTTGTTTGGCCCTGACCAAATCGTCCGGTGTGTTAATATTAAAAAAAGAAAGCAAATCCGGATCAATCGTACGTAACATATCTTCAGGAATTTTTTTAACGCGAACCTTTTGGAACATCCGTTGAATTTTGAGAGATTTTTTTTCAAGTTGTTCTTGTATGGGTTTAAAACATCGTTTTGAGTAAACAGAACAAAGCGGTTCAATTCCTTTGGAAGTTTCAGGAATAACGATGTCTATGTTTGGTTCAACACTATCGAGGAGGGTTTCCACCAATTCTTTTTTGAGAAAAGGAATGTCACAGGCCGCGAAAAAAGCATATGGCGTGGTGATATAGAATAAACCGGTGTGTATCCCTGTCAAGGAACTTCGAATGTGAAAAATGTCAGTGACAATATTTAAATCCCATCCCATATATTGAACCGGATCATTGGTTACCAAAATAATTTTATCAAACAAAATGGTAAAAACGTCATAGATTCGGTCAAGAATGCGTTTTCCGCCAATATGAATCAATGCCTTGTTCTTTCCGGAAAAACGGGAATTTTTTCCACCGGCCAATATCACGCCCGTAAATTTGTTTTTCATGATTTATAAGTTTAAAACATCCATAGATATCGAATCACACTGCTGTGGAAGGATCTATATCGCCATCAAAGAGATCGCAGCGACAATTAACACGCCCTAATAATTTTGAATGATATTTTTATACAATAAAAAAATTATCACTCAAAATCAAGATCATTTCCAAAAGCTTCACGGGATCTCTTATATAAAATGTTATATTAATCTTGATCTTATAGTTGAGAATGATATAAAAATTAAGCCATCGAATATTTGTCGTCGGCTTCTGTTAATTTTACCTGTAATTGGAGTTGCACAATGAACAGAAATGCGATCATTTTAGATGCATCGGATATACATCGTAAACTGACCAGAATAACCCATGAGATCCTTGAAGTTCACAAAGAAATTAAAAATTTAGCCTTGATCGGGATTCAAACCCGGGGGGTTTATTTGGCAGAACGGATTAAGTTTCTAATCCAAGATATCGAAGGGATTGAGATCCCATGCGGAAAGATGGACATTACACTTTACAGAGATGATTGGACTCGGATTGGTACCAATCCAGTGGTAAAGACGACGAATATTTCCTTTTCATTGGATGAAAGGCAGATTATTTTGGTTGATGATGTTTTATTTACCGGTCGAACAGTTCG
The DNA here is from genome assembly GCA_019313025.1 of Deltaproteobacteria bacterium. Next base: position 2,986 of record JAFDCA010000015.1, on the reverse strand, counting down.
TTCAGCCATGGATGCTGTCATAGATTTTGGACGACCCGATCGTATAGAACTTGCTGTTCTGGTAGATCGCGGTCACAGGGAGCTTCCGATTCAGGCAAACTATGTTGGGGAATTCGTTGAAACAAAACGGTCGGAAACCGTGAACGTATTGTTAAAAGAACATGATGGAGAGGATAAGGTTGTCATTGAATGAGTAAGGATATAATGGGTATCAAAAAACACAAAGCAGTGGCGCCGAAAAAAGTTAGCATCGGCATTGTTTCTGTTTCGAGTACCCGCTCGCTTTCGGATGATAAAAGTGGCCGATGGATCAGCAAAAGAGCCAAGAAGGAGGGGCATGACGTTGTCACACATCGGGTTGTTCCTGATGATGCAGAGGCCATCACCGAAACAATTCGTAAGCTTACCAACGATGGCGATACTCAGGTTGTCTTGATGACCGGCGGTACAGGCATCAGCAGCAAAGATGTAACCATTGAAGCCGTCCGTCCACTTTTGACAAAAGAGCTTACGGCTTTTGGACCCCTTTTTGCCCAGCTAAGTTTTGAGCAGATTGATTCCGCCGCTCTTCTGTCCCGTGCAACGGCCGGTCTGATTGGAAAAACCGTTCTTTTTTGTATTCCCGGCAGTCTCAAGGCCTGTAAACTCGCCTGTAAATTCCTAATTTTTCCTGAGCTTGGCCATATAGTTAAGCATGTTCATGAAGACTAAATTTGTAACACAGTAGGATTGGTTTTTTGTCCATTGTTTTCGAATAACTGCATCCATTTTTGAAAACGTGTTACTCTCTCAGGACCATACCTTCGAAGTGTGTTTAGGATATTTTCCACTGATTTTTCACCTCTATCCCTTCCAGCGTTTTTAGAAAAAAATTTGTCAGCAAAACAGATGATCTGTTCTTCAATAGACATTGGAATCATATCCCTTTGGGGTAATGGAAGATTGTTGAATTTTATTTCTTCAGCGGTGATGCCGATACCTACATGACGTTCGCAGACAAGAGCATGTTGCGACAAGCCTTTCTTTTCCAGAATTTTTCTTCCCAGATAACCATGACAGACGTATGGATGTTTTCCTGAGCATCCAAGTTCAGGCGCATTGGTTTCAAAAATACCAACATCATGCAGCATGGCGGCTTCATGTATAAAATTAAGATTTGGCTTAAGATAAGGGACCCTTTTGGCAACATCAATGGCTTTTTTTGCCACCTGTTGCCCGTGTTTTACAAGAACTTGAAAGGACGTGGATCCCGGTTTATAAAATTCGGCTATAATATCAAGTGGATTCATAAGTTGAATTTAAGAATCATAGGTCATTAGTATTTTGATTTTAAAGCATCAATCGAAAATCTGAAGATGAGGCCTCTTATGATTGGTCTGATAATAACACCCCTTCGATAAAGGGATCCAAATCGCCGTCAAGAACACCGTTGATATTGCCCACTTCCATATCGATACGGTGATCTTTGACCATTTGGTAAGGGTGCATTACATAGGACCGGATTTGACTCCCCCAGGCGATTTCTTCCTTGCTGGCATGCATTTCCTGGTGTTTTTCATCCTGTTTTTGTTTTTCAAGCTGATGCAGCCTGGCTTTTAAGACCTTCATGGCCAAATCTTTATTTCTATGCTGCGATTTTTCTTGTTGACACTGAACGGTAATTCCAGTGGGAAGATGCGTGATGCGGACGGCGCTGCTTGTTTTGTTGACATGTTGTCCGCCGGCACCGCTGGCTCGATAAACATCAACGCGCAGATCCTTATCCTCGATATTGACCACGATTTCATTGTCCAGTTCAGGGTAAACAAATACAGAGGCAAAGGAGGTATGCCTTTTACCGCCGGCATTAAACGGAGAAATTCTGACCAGACGATGCACACCGGTTTCCGTCTTTAAGTACCCGTAAGCATAATTCCCTGACGCGGTGAAGGTAACACTTTTTATCCCCGCTTCATCGCCAGGTTGAAAATCAAGAATATTGATTTTAAATCCTTTTCGATCAATCCATCGTGCATACATTCTGAAAAGTATTTCAGCCCAGTCTTGAGCTTCGGTTCCTCCAGCTCCGGCGTTAATGGATACGATGGAGTTGTTTGGATCGTCTTCCCCATCAAGCGTGAGATCAATGGAAAATTTCTTTATTTTTTTATCCAGATGTCGAATCTGACGGGAGGCTTCATCAATCGTATCCGTATCCGATTCCTCGACTCCGAGTTCAAACAGGACCTCGCCTTCTTCCAGATCTCTGCTAAGGTCATTAAACTTGCTGACGATACTCGAAATGACTGTTCGCTCTTTTAATAGTGTTTTGCCGGATTCGGGGTCGTCCCAGAAGTGTTTTTTGGAAATCTGTTTTTCGATTTCCTGAAGCCGTTTTTCCTTTGCAGGTAGGTCAAAGATAGTCCCTGATTTTTTCTAATTTTACAAATAACGCTTTTATATTTTCTTTAATTTCAATGGTCATATGTTGCCTCCTTTGACAGATGTTTTTTAACGTCATGGATTACAATTTAATCATCCGAATTATAATACGATTTTTTATAGTTTTCAATACCCCTTTTGATTGAACATACGAGTTTCGCACTTTTTTGCTATTCGGAGAACGGAATGGAAAATCCTTCTTCATATTGGGTGCTGCTTGAGTAAAAATTCCAAATAACAAACCCCAAATTCCAAAAAAATCCCAATAACCAAAATTAAAATCCCAGAAAATGTCAAAAAAATTATTATTATCATTGGTGTTTATTCGTGTTCATCTGCGGTTTCCTTTATTCTCTATCTTATTTCTGGTTTAAATATTTTGATACTTGGATTTAGTGATTTCAAAATGTTCCTGAACGGGAATGAAAAACACCTATAGCTATGGTCAGAATAACCTTCCGTTTCATCCGCCGGATAATTTCGTTGAGATCTGCAAGAACTCGCAAACAAAAGCGCGTAAAAGAGAACATGTCCATGGCTTTTTAGAATATCGTTCAGTCGTTTG
>JAFDCA010000014.1 GCA_019313025.1 Deltaproteobacteria bacterium | reverse complement strand
TATCCAACTGGACGAATACTGCGTATACGGCAAAGAGGGTGTAACGGTCGGACAAGGCCCCCACTTGATAAACGGTTCCCTTCTCGGTGCTCTGAAAGAAGGGAGCATTCTTACGGGTCAAGGCCCTGAATGTGACGCCGGAAGATGGGTGGACTGCCTTTTCTATGGACCTTTGGAGGAGGAGTGCCGTTTGGCGTACAATATCATGGATCTCATAAACGATATTAAGAGACGCACCTACCGACCCCCGGGGATCAAGAATGTGGTAGAGGTTGACAGTCTCCCGAGTAGTCTATCCAATGGGACCGCCTATATCGTCAACGGCAATGTGAACATCGGTCAGGGCTATCGGGTGAACAATGTTATCATTGCGGCCTTGGGAAATGTGAACTGGGGTCAAGGTGGATCAGTTATAAACACAGGCTCCCCAACTTCCTCACCAGCCATCGGAATTTTCGCCACCGGAAATATGAATTTCGGTCAGGGCGCGAGGGTAAAAGGAGCCCATCTCATTGTCGGCGGAAACTTAAAAATTGGGCAAGGCATTCTAGGATTAGACGCCTCTATACAGGTTGCGGGTGATGCCTACTTTGGCCAGGGGCCTAACTTTGACAGCACTTGGCCAGGGTTCGATGCTATTGATTGGGGAAGTGAGACCGGTAGTAACCTTGTCGTCAAGCTGGTCGATTAACCCTGACTAAATTTTATTTTGTCTGCCCCATATTGGACACAGACCCATCTATTTTTAATGAAAACGGTTACGGACCGGCACGATTTTTCTATATGAGCATTGTGTTTCAATTTGATATTGGAAAAGTTATGCCAACTTCCGGAACTGGATTTTTCAAGGGAGTGATTTGCAATTAAACAGACGATAAATTTCGCCAGTTAAGTCTCGATGGCTTTCAACGATTTAATCATTTAAGGGTTTATTGAGGATCAGGACGCACCTTTCCAATCATTATTCAGATGAGGTATGATATTGAATTCAACTTTATGTCCAAAATATATTCTTTCTTACAAGATTACAAAAAAGGCAAAAATCTCTTTGAAGAAACTTCATTGATGATATCCAGCACACAACGCTTTTGAGATAAATTCGAGCTTTGATGTTTAACAGAAAGTAGAAGTATCGAGTGGTGGACTTTTGTGATTTTTAGATTGAAAACAATGCGTGATCAGATGAATGCTCACCTTTAAGGCCTAATAAGACATTAACAATCGAGCACACTTCAAGGACTTTTGATTGGGCTGCCTTTTTATATTAAGGTCGTTGATTTTATAAAGGATTGTTCTATAACTTACATCTAATATTTTGCTTGCCTTTTTTCGGTTCCAATCCGTTATATCGAGTACAGATGTGATGACTTCTTTTTCTACCATGTCAGTAGCTTTTTTGGTAACAGTTTTGAGTGAAAACGATTTATTATCCAATAAGTCCTCATTTTTAAAATCTAAAAGAGCATTAACAAAAGAACTGTTCGTAAAAAACTGTTCTTCTAACTTTGAAATTTCGACAAATCGACTAGCCAAATTAATGTCGTTAACAATTTCTTCCCAATTACCGAATACCTTAAACCTGCTTAGAATATTCTGAAGTTCTCTGACATTTCCCGGCCAGCTGTATGCTTTTAGCTTTTCAATAACCTTAGCGTCGGGTTTTGAAATCCTGCTTCCATCTAACTCAGAAGAATATTCTTCTATATAATAGTCAATTAACGGAGTAATGTCTTCAGGTCTCTTTCGAAGAGGGGGAATATCTATTCTGATGGTGTTGAGTCGATAGTAAAGGTCCTGCCGGAAGAATCCTTCTTTTACTTTTTTTTCAAGTTCTTGATTTGTTGCTGTTATAACCCATAGATCTGACCTTACCTCTCTTTCTGAGCCAAGTGGCGCAAACTCGCCACTTTGAAGAACGTGAAGAAGCTTCGATTGAAGGGGAAGGGACATATCCCCGATTTCATCTAAAAATATAATTCCCTTATGAGCGAGTTCGAATTTTCCGCGCCTTTTTCGGTCAGCACCTGTAAAAGCGCCCCGTTCGAATCCAAAGAGTTCACTTTCAAGCAATCCTTCCGGCAATGCCGCACAATTAACCTTGATAAACGGTTTACCTTTTCTTTTGGATTTATAGTAAAGATGTTGAGCAACGACTTCTTTACCTACGCCACTTTCACCGGTGATGAGGACGTTTAGGTCTGTATCTGCAATATATTTGATCAGCTCCCTGATTCTCTCAATGCTCTCACTTTTTCCAATTAATGGCGTTTCCATGATTCTTAAATCCTGATTCTTTTCTGACAATTTATATCCATATTCAATAAATTTTTCTCTTTTTCGCCATTCTGCAAATTATGCGATTTTCAATCCTTGCACTAGGATCGAAGGATATGTTGGTTTGTCTTACAAGTTCAGTCTTGCATGTCACAAGAGATTGCCAAAAAATAATTAGCTCTTACGACCTTATTACATGAAAACATCTTTGACAGAATAATCTTGAATTATATCCTAAAGTTGTGTTTTGTTGGTGTCAAGCTAAATTATATATAATTTATATACAATTTTATCGAATTAGAATATATTGTAGTGTATTAAATTAAATTACAATATATTGTGTATCTATAAATCAAAAATCTGAGTAAAATTGAACCTTTCTATGAAAAAAATTGTTTGAGTACGCTACTGGGATTTAGCATTTTATTCTTGTATTCAAAAGAAATTGTCTTATGAAAAAGAACATTCTGAATAGATAAGATAACAAAGAAAAAATAAGATTTAAGATTTGCGAGGAAAAAAACTAGCAAGTAAAATGGGTTTCAAGTACGAATAATATGTCTAAATTGTTGAGTCGGTGATACGTAACTTCGTATTAAAATTTGCATACGATCTGTCCTTAGAAAAATTAAGTGTTTTTTTTAAAAGCAGTAGTACATTTTTCACTTCATACACTGGAAAAAGATATCTTTTAATAATTACTAGTTTTATGTATTTCTTTGCACAAGAGTTAAAAAATACTTCTCATTTTATATGCAATTAATTTCACATCACCTTAACACGTATATATAAACAAAGCAGCATTAAACGGTTGAGAGAGAAATTTTTTTATTATTTTTTCCGATTCAAACGGTCCTTCTCGTCCCAGGGTCTATCCCATCACAGATATATCAATTTCCATCAAGGTTAATCGAGCCCTCACAATTTTCTGTTGTGATAAAGAAATCTTACGCCGAACACCTGAAACTTTTCATCAAAAAATAAACCACAAAAAACAGCGCATTTAAGGATGGAAAATATCCATCGGTTTTAAAGTTGGGACAGGCGCTTTTTGCGCATAGATCGAGTTCTTCTCGTCAACAATGGCACACCCGTTGCAATGTCTTTTATCAAATTCAAAAAATGCCAAAAATAATTTATTTAATTTTATACCAACACTATTTAAATTCGGTGACTAAAAAAATGATATTGTTTTTACACGTATGAGGGGGTGGTGAAACGCACAAAAAGGAATTAACAAAAGATAATTATCTAACCAGAAAAATTAAAATACAAAGGAGAAAAAAAATGGAAAAAGTAATAAGATTTTTTAAAGAAGAAGATGGCGCAACAGCAGTAGAATACGGGTTAATGGTTGCATTAATTGCAGCAATTATTGTTGGCGCAGTGACCCTTATTGGCCGGGATACAAATCAGGCGTTCCTTAACACAGCTGATGCTCTTCCTGATGGAAAATAGAAATAAGTGAGCAATGAATTCAGGCATCCCCATAACAAGGGGATGCCAGGGTAAACTCCGTCAATAAACACACTGTGTTCGTTAATCGGGTTAGGAGATATATCATGGTGTATTTTTC
>JAFDCA010000013.1 GCA_019313025.1 Deltaproteobacteria bacterium | reverse complement strand
TGAACATTTGACATCACCTAAATTTTTATGATATCCATTTGAAATCTAACATTTTCGGTAAGTTACGATATTGGCAAGAAATCTACCGCCGGGAGTCTGCCAAATTTGAGGCAAATTTAGATCATATCATCAATATTGCCGAATTTCAGATCATCTCAATTAATCGCAAGTTCTGTGATATTTGGTTTTTGCCAGGTGATATCTGCAAAACAGACATCATGTTTAAACCCCGACATATTATATTCCTACTAATTTGACACAAACCCATATTTTCGATATTAAAGTTTTACCATCCTTCGTTGTTTCACCATCATTCAAACTGAATTAACTTTGATGGAAGGTATAAAAATGCAATGCCCGAAGTGTCAGTTTGATAATGCCGATGGCATGAATTTCTGCGGAAAGTGTGGAACAAAATTAGAAAGATTTTGCCCGCAGTGCGATTTTGGGAATCCAAGCGGATATGAATTTTTCGGAAAATGTGGCCATAGGCTGTCCCTTCCTTCAGAACCAATTTCCAAAGAACTTTCCTTTGATGATAAATTAGCCAAGATTCAAAAATACCTTCCCAAAGGTCTTACCGAGAAAATCTTATCTCAAAGGGATCGTATAGAGGGCGAACGCAAGCAGGTCACGGTGATGTTCTGTGATATGGAGGCATTTACACAGCTTTCTGAGAAACTCGGTCCTGAAGATGTCTATACCATTATGGATCAGGTTTATGAAATCTTAATTCACAAAGTACATGAGTATGAGGGCACGGTCAACTAGATGACCGGCGACGGTATTATGGCGCTTTTCGGCGCTCCTATTGCTTTGGAGGATGCCCCGCAACGTGCGATTCGCTCGGCGTATAGCATCCATCGTGAAATGACCAAATTCAACAAAAAATTAAATGAAACGCGAAGCTGGATATCACCTATAAAAATGAGGATCGGGATTCATTCCGGACCTGTAGTCGTGGGAACACTGGGCAATGACCTTCGGGTTGAATTTAAAGTGGTCGGGGACACAGTGAATTTGGCCTCCAGGATAGAAGGATTGGCAGAACCAGCAGCAACCTATGTATCAGAAGGCACATTCAAGCAGACTGAGGGATTTTTCAGATTCGAATCATTGGGTAAAAAGAAAATTAAAGGAAAAACTGATCCGATTGAAATCTACCGTGTCATCGCCCCGAGTACCCGAAAGACCCGCTTTGACGTTAGCGCTGAAAGGGGCCTAACTAAGTTTGTCGGAAGAGAGCGCGAGCTTGAGCTATTACTGGATGGTTTTGAAAGAGCAAAATCAGGCAGAGGCCAAGCATTTTCAATAATGGCTGAGGCAGGACTGGGAAAATCCAGGCTTTTATATGAGTTCAGAAAGGCAGTAGCCAATGAAGATATCACATTTTTAGAAGGAAGATGTTTATCATACAGCAGCGGTAAAGCATATCACCCGATAGTGGACATACTCATGGCAAACTTTGATATTCAAGAAAAAGATAAAGATTCTGAAATAAGTGAGAAGGTTAAAAATGGGTTGAAAAAGCTGAAAATCCAAGAGACTCTTTGTTATCCATATATCATGAATCTCTTATCCGTAAAAGGCTCTGGCAGCCGGGAGTCCAACATGACTCCTGAGATGATGAAATACAGAATCAATGAAGCATTAAAAAAGGTATGTCTGAGGGGTTCAGAACTTAGGCCGCTGGTGATGGCTTTTGAGGATCTTCATTGGATTGACAAAAGTTCTGAGGAGTCTTTAAAAAATTGGTTGAACAGCATTTCGGGTGCGAGAGTTTTAATGATATTCACCTATCGCCCGGATTATGTACACAGCTGGGGTGGAAAATCCTATCATAACCAAGTGAATTTAAATAGACTTTCCAACAGAGAAAGCCTTTTGATGGCCTCCAGCCTTTTGGATGAACTGATTCTGGATAGAAATCTTGAGGAATTCATTCTTGAGAAGACAGAAGGAGTGCCATTTTTTATCGAAGAGTTTATTAGATCCCTCAAAGAAATAAAAATTATCAAGAAAAGTGACAACAAATATTTTCTGTCGAGAGATTTCGGTGATGTAAGCATTCCTGCAACAATTCATGATATCATCATGGCCAGGGTTGACTCACTTCCTGAGGGTGCGAAAGAAATCCTTCGCACAGGGGCGGTAATTGAGAGGGAATTCAGTTACGATTTGATAAAGCAGCTGATGGACCTCTCCGAAACAGAATTGCTTTCCTATCTGTCTGTGCTGAGAGATTCCGAACTAATTTACGAAAGAGGATTGTATCCACATGCGACCTGTGTTTTCAAACATGCCCTTACCCGTCAGGTGGTCTATGATTCGATAATGCTAAAAAGAAGAAAGAAACTTCATGAAGAAATCGGTAATGTCATTGAGGAGGTGTACAAGGATAACCTATATGAGCATTATGCGGTTTTAGCTCAGCAATACATTAAGAGCGAAAGTTGTTCGAAGGGAATTGAATACTCCATCAAGGCAGGAGATCAATCGGTAGGCATTTTCGCTTGGCATGAAGCGCGAAATCACTATGAAAATGCACTGCAAATTCTGGAAGATGATAACACCGTGCAAAGGGCTGAAGTTTTGCGTAAGCTTGCATTAGTAACAATATCTGATCTGGACGTCGAAACCAGCCTCGACTATGCTCAAAACTCTCTGAAACTATATGAAGCGTTGGAGGATCAACACCACCAGTTGGAGGTACTCATGCATATTCAGAGCATTTATTCGGGCGGTTTCAGGGATGGTTCTATGGAGGACAACGCTATAAAATATCTTGAAAAGGCTGCGGCGATTGTAGAAAAAGAGCCGGATAACCAGGATAAGGGGCTTATTTATCAGCGTACGGCCCATCTTTACCTGCACCGCGGCCAACCGGCTGTAACTCGAACCTGGGCACAGAAGGCTGAGGATCTCTTTGCGAGACTTGGAATACCCATGGGAACATCTTTGGGCACTGCATTGACGTATACCGGTCAAATAGACGCTGGATTTTCCTATAACGAAAAAAACTGGGAGCCGGTCTTAAAGAGTGGAAACCCGCTGATCATAGCATTGTTGGGCCATGAGCTTGCCCTTACGCGGGCCTTGCTGCGGGACGTTCCACAAGCAAGGGACTGGGGTGAGCGGATTCTTCCCGAAGTAAAAAAGGCTGGAGGCAGGTACGAAGGTTTCCTTTGGCGTCCACTATCATTAATCTACACACTTTCAGGGGAATTCGCTAAGGCAGAGGAAGCCTGTCGGGCGGAGAGAGAAATCGAGAAGAAAACTCTCATGAGCTGCTTTTTTGAAGATGCCGCCGGTATTGGATTTTATTACCTGCGTAAGGGCGATTGGAAGCGTGCGCAAAATTACTTAGATTGGGCTCTACCCATCCATAAGGAACGTAACAATGTGGCCGCCATCGGTGCATGCTACTATATCCAGGGTAACCTTTCTTTGGTGAAAAAAAATTATGAAAAAGCTGAAAAATTTTTAATAAAGAGTTTGGAAATATGTCGCAATGGAGGAAATGTTATTTTCGAGCTGTGGGTGCTTCCAAGCATTTGTGAGGTTCACCTCAAAAAAGGACAATTCGAAGGGGCAGCAGAATACATAAATAGAGGCTTTGAACTTTTGAAGCCTGACCAGAACTGGTACGGATTAGCTGCTCCTCTGTATCTTGTAAAAGCAATGCTTGCAGCTAAGGAACGAAGTTGGGATATGGCAGCAGAATATTTTGCAAAGGCCGATCAACTAAACCTAAAATTTGGGCTTCCTTGGGATGAGGCTAAAACCAATTATGAGTGGAGTAAAATGCTCGTTGCCAGAGCGCAGAGGGATGATGAAAAAAATGCTCGTAAAAAGCATTCACGGGCAAATGACGTATTGCAGAGGCTGGGGATAGAAGATGACGCGGTGAAAAGGCTTATTGAGGAAAGTGTGTCTATTAAATAAATTGGAATATCGTCTATCCTGGTTCTCTCGCTGCTGGTGACGCTATCTGCTATTTATTTTAACTCTTTAAGTCCCCGAATTTTTATGATTTCCTAAAATTATCTTTGATTCAGAGGGTGAATCCGCCTGGTAGGATTCACACTTATAGGTTAGATTCATTGCCT
>JAFDCA010000012.1 GCA_019313025.1 Deltaproteobacteria bacterium | reverse complement strand
TTTTTTTGTTATGAAGTCTGTTTTTTTTTCATGGAATTTCTGGCTCAAAATTACCCCGATGCCGATAGCAAAGACAAAACCAGCGAAAATAATAACATAGCGTTTTTTAAAAGGCAGATGACCATTTATCCGCTCATGGTCGTGGTTTTGAATAGGGGGTTCTGGCCGCCAGAATCGAACTTGGTTTTGGTCTGTAGCTTGATTTTCAAGCTTTTTTAAAGCCTTTAAAATTGAACTCAATTTAGAAATACTCTCTGTATACTCTTAATAAAAATGTGCTAATCAAGAAATACCGTCTGCCCCCTTTGTATCAATGTCCATTTGAATGCATAGAAAAAATCATCGAACAAACGGATTTGCGACATTGACAATATGGGGTCGTTTAAAAACCTTTTTTTCATTATAAAGCGCAATTTTGGTTGTAGAGCCTACCGTACCGTCAATATGTAGGCCATATTTTCTCTGGATTTTTTTTATCGCTTGTCGGGTTTTGTCGTCATAAAAAGGGTTTATTTTGATCTCTTTAAACCCAATATCCCGCAAGAGCATTTTAAGTGTTGTTATGGAATGCTTCGGAGAATCTAAAGGAACGGTTCCGGTTATTGAGAGGAAATTTTTCCATGGAATGTATGCCACGCCTGACCAATAAGAGTCAATCTCAGCCGGTGTCAGTTCTATTGATATATCCTGATTTCCTCCTCTAAGTGTCACTTTTTGGGTATCTATTTTGATGAGCGCAAGATATACGGGAGAAACGCCTTGATTCAAATGTACGGCCATAATAACCGGCAGGTTCAATTTTTTTATGGCATTTAAATTTCCTTCAATTCGGCGTATCAAAAGATTGTATTTCTTTGCAACAGCCCGAAAAAAGGCCTGATCATCATCCATGGTATCAAGGCCTACTTTTATTTCGGGCTCAATGTTCCACAAATTTAATGCCACCTTAATGGCCATTCTTCTTGAAGAGAGCCTGTTCATTGTTTTCAGAAGATCGCCCAAATTCCGGACGGGTTTTGTAATGGGCTCAATAACAGGTTCAAGAGTTTTTTCTTTTTGTACCCTGATTGTTTTTGACTCGGATTCAAGAGCTTTTTCTTTCTGTACCTCGATTTTTTTTAACTCGGATGCAATAACAATGGGGATCGGTTTTTTTGTAACAGCAGAAGTAAGGGTGGGAACCGGTGGTTTTGCCTTAGAAGCCGTATCAGCTGGGTCCGATTTTTCTTCGTTTATTGAATAAAATGAATCGACTTTTTTTGTTTCAGGTGAATTCAATATCGTTTTAATCTTTAACAATCGTTGATGATGGTAAAAGATCATCAATAGGATTACAGACAATGAAAAAAACAATAGAATTGCTTTTTTACGTTTCTTAAAGCTGTTTTTGTTTACGTCACTCCCCTCGGTTAATTCCTCGATGGATGCCTTGACGATTTTCTGTGTAATTTCCTTTTGATCAAGGCCGAATGCCGTCAGAAGCGCCCGGTCGCAGACGATATTGATGAGTCGAGGAATGCCCTGCGAATAGTTATAAATGGAGCGATATGCGGCATCGGTAAATTGGACCTCCGGTTTCCCGGAGGCGACATGAATACGGTGTTGAATATAGTCTCGAACGTCTTTAAAGCTCAAAGGAATCAGCTGGCAACTCAAAGATATTCTTTGTCTCAATTGCCTGAGTTCGTGGGAATTGAGTTTTTCTTTCAGTTCTGGCTGGCCCACTAAAATGATATGTAAAAGCTTATGTTTGGCGGTCTCAAGATTGGAAAGCAAACGCAATTGTTCCAAAACCTCATTTGTCAGATTCTGAGCCTCGTCGATGAGGAGAATCGTGTTTTTTCCTTGGGTTTTTTGCTCGATAAGAAAGGAATTCAGTGTGTCGATTAAGTCTTTGGCATTGTCTGCATCCGATGGAATACCGAATTCATCATTAACGGTTCTGAGCAGCTCTATCGAGTTAAGATTCGGGTTAAAGATATACGCCGCTTTTGTATCCTTGTCCAGGTGTTCGAGAAATGCCCGACAGAGTGTTGTTTTACCGGTCCCGACTTCACCTGTAATCTCCATAAAACCCTCACCTTGGATAACGGCGTAGGTAAGATGGGCAAGCGCTTCTTCGTGACTTCTACTCAAAAAAAGATAAGCAGGGTTCGGAACGAGCTTGAATGGTCTTTCATTGAAGCCAAAGAAATTTTTATACATCTATGTCGACTCCCCCGGGATCCTCTCCATGGCGCTTTTCATAAGATAATCGTAACATTATCAAAAAGTTGAAAAAAATGTCAAATTGATTCACTTTTAACAGATTTCCTCTTTGAAGCCGGTAATGTCTTTCGAAAAAGAAGGGCCCAGTCTTCATCCACCATTTTTTGGATCTGCTCGATATCTCCATCGGTTAAATGTTTGAAACGGCCCTGGATTTTGAAATAATCCGTTACCGGTCGATTCCCCTTGATGTTGATTGTATAGTCAACACCATCTTCGACCTCATATAGGGGGAATACATTGGTTTGAACTGCAAGTCGGGCAATTTTGACGGACATTTCAGATGGGATGCGCCAACCTGTGGGACATGAGGCAAAAATATGAAGAAATCTTGTTCCGCCTTTCATCCGGCGGGCTTTATAAAATTTTTTAATCATATCTTCTGGATAAGCGATACTGGCTGTGGCAGCATAAGGAATGCGGTGGGCTGCAAGTATCTCAACCATATTTTTCTTGCGGCTTTTTTTCCATCCTTTGCCTGGTGTTGTTGTGGTGCGCATGCCAAAAGGGGTGGCGGAACTGCGCTGTACCCCGGTATTCATGTAAGCTTCGTTATCATAACACACATAAATAAAATCCTCGTTTCGTTCTACCGCACCGCTGAGTGCCTGAATTCCGATATCAAAGGTTCCGCCGTCGCCGGCCCATGCCATAACGGTGGTCTCTGAATCTCCCCTCATGTCCAGCGCCGCTCTCAAACCACTGGCGGTTGCACCTGCCGTCGCAAAGGCTGTTTGAAGAATCGGCACTTTAAGCGATGATTGAGGGTAGGGTCCTGCAATAACACCCCAGCAACACGCCGGGATTACAACCATGGTTTTTTCCCCCAAAGCTTTTAATGCAAATCTCATGGCAATGGTTGCACCACAGCCAGGGCATCCCACATGTCCGGAATACATATAGTCCGTGTCTGGAATCTTGAGTTGGGTCATCGTTTAAAAATCTCCGGTTAAATTCAATCATCGATCATCCATCCGTAAGTCCCACCCACATACTTTCATTTTCCGGAACGATGCTATTTTTTGTGTTCCAGTAAATTTCCGTTAGAATTTCAGGTGTCACATCACGGCCGCCGAGTCCTGTAATATAACCGAACACCGGAGGATGAACGTGGTTGTTGTATAATGCTGCTCTGATTTCCTGGGCAAAAATACCACTGGCACCGAAAGAGAAGTTCCTGTCAATCACGGCGATCTTTTGCGCTTGAATGAGATGTTTTCGAATCAGATCTGTTGGAAACGGCCGAAACATTTTGAGCTTGATCATTCCGACTTTTTCTCCCTGGGAACGAAGATCGGAGATGACTTTGCGACATGTGCTTGCTGCCGTTCCGGTAATTATCAGAATGATTTTGGCGTCATCGCAAAAGATTTTTTCCATCATACCGTATGTTCGGCCAAATATTTCCATAAATTCTTCCTCTACTTTGGCAAATATGTCCGGAACCTGTTCCATGGCCTTTTGAATATCGTATCGCATCTCCATATATACATTTGGTGGTGCCATTTGGCCCATAGCAAAAGGATCTGAGGTGTCCAGTGCAATTCGAGGAGAAAACGGCGGTAGAAAACGATCCACCAGTTTCTGATCGGGTATATCCACGGGTTCAAAGGTGTGGGAAAGAAAAAAAGCATCCAGAACCACCATAACCGGCAGATTGACGGTTTCAGCCAAACGATATGCCTGAAGTGTGGTGTCAAAAACCTCTTGGCCATCCTCACAGTAAAGCTGAATCCAGCCGGTATCCCGCTGAGCAAGGCTGTCGGTCTGGTCCATCCATATGTTCCATCCAGGCGCCAGAGCACGGTTGACTTCAGCCATGACAATGGGGAGTCGAGCCGCTGAAGTCCAGTGCAAGAGTTCGTGCATCAATGCCAAACCCTGAGAAGAAGTGGCTGTAAAGGTTCGAACGCCTGCACTTGAAGCTCCGATTACGGCAGCCATTGCCGAATGCTCGCTTTCTACACATAAAAACCGGGCATTCATGGTTCCGTCGGAGCAATATTTAGATAAAGCTTCAACGATATGGGTCTGGGGAGTAATGGGATAGGCGGACATCACCTGTACTTTTGCCAGCCTCACTGCTTCAGAAACTGCATGGCTTCCTTCCAAAACATGTTTCATAATTCTTCCTCCAGATCCATAGCACTGCGCGGGCATTCAAAAACGCAGATTCCACATCCTTTGCAGTAATCGAGATTAATCTGCCTTTTGGCACCCTTAAGAATCACGGCAATTTCCGGACAGAATATCCGACAGTTGTCGCAAGCATTACAGATGCCGCAGTTGAAACAGCGTCGGGTTTCTTCCATGGCTTGGATGATGGTGAACGTTTTTTCGATTTCATCGAAAGAATTCATTCGTTTGTTGATAGCAAGTGATTCTGATTCAACCCTGAGCGTCTGGGAAAAATAATCGAGATTAATGTCGCTATACGATACAATATGAGGATTTCTGACCCATCGTTTTCCCTTCAGATAACACTCCATGGAGAGGGCAGGCCCATTTCCCACAAGGCAAGAATTCAAACGGTCTTTAATGATATGCCGTCCCTCTTTTAGGAAGACATCAAGGGACATGGCTGCCTGTTTTCCAGAAGCGACGGCATCTGTGACACTTTTTACGGTGTTGGTCAGATCACCTCCAAACAGAACCGGTGGGTCTGAGACTGTAAATGTACAGTGGCTGAGATATAAGGTTTCGTCATTTTTGTGTGAGGGAAACTGCCATGGGGCTGAAGGCTCTGCGCCGATGGCTACAATAATCTTATGGAATCGTAAGTGTTGGGTGCTTTGGCCGTCTGGAACGACGCGTGCTCGGTCGCGGTCTGTTACCATGCCGCTGGTTTTCATCTTCTGCAACGATAAAATATATTCACCGTTATCTTCACTTATTTTGAGCGGGGAATACAGTTCCACAATTCTTACGCCTTCCTTTTCAGCCATTTCCACTTCTGCTTTAAATGCCGGCATGTCCTGTTTCCGTCTTCGGTAAACCAGGGTGGTTGTCGTTCCCAAGCGGACAAGAGATCGAGCAACGTCAATTGCCGTGTTACCGCCGCCGATAACCGCTGCTGTTCCATTTGAAGAGACGACGTTTCCCTTACACAGAAGGTTAAGAAACTCAAGACCGTCAACGGCCATATTTTCACCTGGAATATTCATTTTCAATGAACGGCCGTGACCGCATCCGATAAAAATGGCATGGTAACGTTTTTTGGCGTTTTCGAGAAAGTCTTGAGTCACCGGCGTATTACAAATGATCTTTACACCCGTCTTTTTAATCCGTTCAATTTCAGATGCAACGACATCATCCGGCAACCGGTATCGCGGTATCCCCCACCGCAAGATTCCTCCGGGTTCTGACCGGGCTTCATAAATGTCACACGTATACCCCAGCAGCGATAAAAAATAGCCGGCAGCCAGACCCGACGGACCTGCACCGACGATACATACGCTTTTTCCATTTTCAGGGAATTTTTTCAATTTAAGTGTCAATTCATCCCGAATGGCGATATCTCCAATAAAACGCTCTAAATCATGTATGGCGACTGAATCATCGAAACCGGCACGATTGCAGACCGCTTCACAAGGATGAAAACATACGCGGCCGCATATCGAAGGAAAAGGGTTTTCAAGAAGAATGGTTTCAACCGCGTCTTGATATCGGCCTTGATACAAAAGCATTTCAATACGGGCAATGTCCTCACCAGCAGGGCAGGCCGCACTGCATGGTGCTGTTTTCTCATGGTATTTTGGACGCACATATCGCCATGTCCCTGTTTTATTTATTTCAGTGGAGATGTTTGAACGAGATATGAATAATGATATTTTTTCAGCGTATTTTGAATCAGTTGTCATTCCCTTTTATCCTAAAATTAAAATTTACAGGAGATGTTCTGTTAAATCGAGTTTTGCACTCAAATTTTCATGTAACATCTTAATTTGGATGTATTTTTAATCTGATATTAATTAATTGTGAGAAATTATCGCTTTGCAACCATTCCACAAAGGTTGACTTCTTCATAGGCTTGTTGAGCTGCCAACACATTCTGTTTCGTCTTTATATGAATATCATGTTTGATGGCCGATGCAATCATATCCAACGGGGGCATACCCAAAACCTTCGCAAAAGCGCCGATCATGGCAGTGTTAATGATTGGATGCGTGCGTGTTCCAAGGCCGTTTCGAACAGCGATGTCGTCAGCGTCGACAAAAGCAAGCCGAAATCCCGAAAAAGAGTCTCTATTATCGGGACGATTTTTTGAATTGATCAAAATTGAACCACCGGGCCTGAGTCCCTTTGTAACATCGACGCTGTGTATTAGTTTCATATCTTGAACGATGATATGGTCCGGTGTGTAGATATTGCTCCTAATCAAAATCTTTTCTTTATTCAGCCTTAGATAGGATTCAACCGGTGCTCCCCGTCTTTCCACACCGAAAAGTGGAAAAGTTTGAACATAATAACCGGTTTTAAAAAAGGCCTTTGCCAGAAGGATCGAAGCAACCACTGTGCCTTGGCCGCCACGACCGTGAAAACGGATTTCATGCATGATTCTTTTTTTGCTTAGATATAGGAAAAATGTAAAGGGCTCGCTTTTAATCAAACCCACAATATTTCTTGAAAAGCATATAAAATAGCGATATTATCATTTTGATTTCTGAAAATCAAACAATGACTTGAATCCCAGCTCGGATGATCCGGAAACAAACAGGTTTTAGAAATGTTAAAAATATAAAGATAATTTACCACCAAAAATACAAAACCTGTCATTGAGAAACAAAAGGCTCATAACAATGCCGGTATATGAATATACTGCTTTGGATATAAAAGGCAAGACAATCTCAGGAATCATTGATGCCGACAGTTCCCGTACAGCCCGTCAAAAATTGCGGGCATCTAAAATCTTTCCGGTTTCTGTTAAAGAGGTCCATGATACTGCTGCAATAAAGACGCCAAAGTCATTTTCTTTTCGAGATTCTTTTTCCCGTGTTAGGCCCTATGACGTTTCATTGATGACAAAACAACTGGCGACTTTAGTGGGTGCAGGCCTTCCGCTTGTTTCTGCCATGGATGCCCTGATATCGCAAATCAGATCTCAAGCATTTAAAAAAATACTGGCAAAGATCAAAGATTCCATTGTGGAAGGTAACAGCTTTGCCCGTTCCCTGTCTTTGTTTCCAAGAACTTTTTCATCATTGTATGTCAACATGGTCAAAGCTGGTGAATCATCAGGCGCTCTTGACATCGTACTAGAAAGGCTTGCAGACATCACCGAAAAACAGGAGGCCTTAAAAAATCGGATTCGTGCAGCCATGGCTTATCCGGTTTTAATGTGCTTTATCGGAATACTGGTTCTGTTTCTTCTTCTGACGTTTATTGTTCCCAATATAACGTCTGTTTTTTCTGATATGAATCAATCCCTCCCGGCACCAACGCTCTTTCTTATCAAAATTAGTGGTTTTTTTAAGAACTATTGGTGGATGATTTTTATTCTTTTGTCAGCCATCTTGATCGCCCTAAACAGCATTCGAAAAACCGCAAAAGGGAGGTATTTTTTCGATAGAATAAAACTCTTATTGCCACGATTTGGAGTTTTGGCCCAAAAAATAGCGGCGGCTCGTTTTTCCCGAACACTTGGCTCGCTTCTTGAAAATGGTGTCCCCATGTTGACTGCTCTTGAGATTGTAAAGAATATCATCGACAATGTCCTCATCTCCCAAGCAATTGAAAAGGCTTCAAAAGAAGTGAGCAAAGGACAGGGATTGGGACCTGCTCTTGCAGGCAGCAACATATTTCCTGATCTTGCCATTCAAATGATTCAGGTGGGGGAACAGAGTGGAAAGCTGGAAGCCATGTTGGATAAAATCGCAGATGTCTTTGAGAATGAAGTGGAAAATAGTATAATGAGCATGACATCGCTTTTAGAACCAGTCATGATATTGATTATGGCTGTTGTTGTCGGCTTCATCGTTCTTTCGATATGCCTGCCGATATTTGAAATGAGCACGCTTGTTAGATAATCTAAGTTCGAATAAATATTACATAAACGAAATAAAAACACTTGTTTTGAGT
>JAFDCA010000011.1 GCA_019313025.1 Deltaproteobacteria bacterium | reverse complement strand
CTCGTCGTCCAGAGCCCCGGGGTTATCGAGAATGCGCAAAGTAATGCCGACTTTTCCAATGTCATGAAGCAGGGCAGCGCGATGCAAGTCATCCAACTTTTTGGGTGAAAGCCCCATAAAAGACCCAATTTTTAAAGCTAGTTGCGTGACGCGCATCGAGTGACCGGCGGTCCAGGATGACTTGGCATCCACGGTGCGTGCAAGGGCCTTTAATGCGCCCCAGTTCAGCTGATCCAACTCTTCGATGAGGTTTGCATTTGAAAGGGCAACCGCCACCTGATCCGCCATCTTGCGGGCCTCACCAATGTCTTCGGCACTAAAGCCAATGGTTTGGGACCTTCCCAGGATGATCGCTGCTGTCGGCTTCTCCTCCAGAAAAATGGGGAGTATGAGGAAAGATTCGATATCCCGATCCGCCATGGTCGTGACAAAACCCGGCAGATCTTTGCCAGCGTCGATGATCAGATATTCCGGATGGGCATGGATCTTTTCAATATCGTTCGGTTTGAAATCGATGGACGTTTCGTTTAATTCGTCTTCTTGACCAAAGAATCTGAAATATAATCGGCCGGTTTTCTTATTCCAGTCCTCCATCAGGCTTATGGCGCCACTGTCACATACCAGCAAATCGAACATGCGATAGATAACGGTTTTAACGATGATTTTGGTATCCAATGATGACAAAACAGCCCGATCAATTTCTGCTTTGGTATTCAAGGCTTTGAATTGTCTGTTCAACTGATCGGCCATTTTATTAAAATCCATGGCCAATTCTTCGAATTCATCGCCGCTCTTTATGTTTACCCGGCTGTCAAAATTTTTCATGGCAATCCGGTGTGTTCCATTTTTCAGCAGCTCAAGGGGCACAAGGCTCTTTCGTATGGAATATATGCTAAACAGCAATACCACCCACAATGACAGCAGTACCACCAGTGGAAAAATCGTTCTAAAATGGGTTATGGGCATCAGCACTTCTGCGTTGGATTGGTTCAAAACCATTGTCCATCCGGGATCTAAAAATTGAGGCTTCATAAAAATCGTCCAAAAACTTGCCAGGTATTTCTGGTCTTCAACAGAGAATTCAAAGTGACCCAAACTCGAATGGTTCAGATTGGAAACCACCTGTCGAAAAAATGAATCCGGATATGAAATCGAGGTGAAAAGCACGTTTTTCGATGCATCTAACACACAAAATTCGGTATTCGGTGGGAGTAAATTCCCCTGATCAAGCCCCCACAAATAATCCGTATTGATCTCTCCGATCAAATATCCTTCATTCAGATTCTTTGGGTCCACCGACATCATCATCAATATGCTCGGTGAAACGCCTTGTTGGTTCAATACCGAAATGGTAGTGCGGCCATGTTTAAGGTGTCTCATCTCTTTTTCGTTGGGTTTTTGGGTCAAGTTTATTGTTCTGAAGATGGATCGATATCCCTTTCCGTGGGCATCAACAACTGCAACCGCCTTAAAACGGTTGTTCCGTGCACCGTTAAAATCTTCAAAACGAATTTGAATGGGTGTTTCTGAAACCTTTCTCAAAGATGATGCAAAAAGCTTTAAACCGGTTTCGAGAAACAACAATCTTTCGTAAAGGGACAACCCATGCGCTTTAGCCGATTGCTGCATCCGTTTAACGCTTTGTTCATGGAGTTGGTTGGTGACATTTTTATACGCAACGATTGAAAGGCAAAAAATAGGAAAAAGTGCACAGGAAACAAACATCAAAAAGATTCGCCGGGCGATTTTGCTTTGAAATATTTTCGTATTAATTTTCATCTGGCAACCCCATGTTAGTAATTGGAAACAAGCCCCACATACGCGCCGTCATTGGCACGAACGATATCGTCCTGACTAAAATTAGCTGTAAATGGCGCTCGACTTCGGCCGTCTTTTCCCATGCTGTAAAGGTCATAATCGGAATTGACCGGAACCAGAAAACGGTCTTTTCGTGCCAGCCCCGGTGCACTAGGCAGACCACCGTCAATTCTCAGGTACCGGTAAGGATTCCCCCAAGGATCATTTGCCTGAAAATTTGTTAAACCATTGATATTATTTGGAAGTTGATTATTAATCAGAACAAAATCTTTTATATCTTTTTCGATCAGACGGATATCGGTAATGGCCAGCGCAACCATGGCCTCATATTTATATTTTAAGTAATTGGGTATCGCGATGGCCGATAGGGTTCCGATAATTGCAATGACAATGATCACTTCAATAAGTGTAAAACCTCTATTGAAACGCTCTCGAAGCAACCTCTTGGAACATGGGACATTGTTTGAGCCATTCTCGCATTCAACAGAAAGTTTTTTCATTGGATGATTCATATGTTACAAAAAGCGGTATTGTCAGGTACCGTTTGAATCGAACAATACTCAGCGTTGTTGGTTTGATTTCATTTATAAATACGGACTTTTAACTATATCGACAGGTATTAATAATTTATTAAGACAAAAATGCGTGTTGCATCTATAGCAGTTGCCAAAAATAGGTTCCGATTGAATGAATAACGGTCACGATTTACCGTAAGCCGACGGATGATTTCGTTGAGGTCGGAAAGCTGTCTGAGCAAATTAGAGCGCGTTAAAAAAAACATCTTCCAAGTATTTCAAATTAAAACATAAAATCAAACGACCGAACGATATTCTAAAAAGCCATGGACATGTTCTCTTTTACGCGCTTTTGTTTGCGAGTTCTTGCAGATCTCAACGAAATTATCCGGCGGATGAAACAAAATGTTATTCTGACAATAGCTATAAAATCTGCACAAGAATTCCGATACGCAACAAATCATATCTTGTATCCCAAAAATGAGATGCTACAACATATGGTGAGATCTTTGTGGTATGGATTTCGAGAGATGTGTTATCGGTATGTTGCAGAGATCCCCTTGTTCCGGCGATACAACCGAACAAGGGTATCCGGAGAAGCACCCATGAAATACGATAAGATAACCAGTTGATTGATGAGCGTGGTTTTCAGGATGCCGTGATTGATCCATCGGCGCGGGGATGTCATCACCGGCACCGGGAGTGTCTTTACATCCCCTTTTTTCTGCAAACGCCGGATCAATTCAAAATCTTCCATAATCGGAATATCGGGAAACCCGCCCATTTGACGAAAAACGTTTGAAAACATAAAAATCGCCTGATCGCCGTAAGGCATTTGAAAATATCGTGAGCGCCAGTTTGCCATGCGTTCGATAAGCCTGAGAGACGGATTGGGTGAATTGATACGAAGCTCGAATGCGCCGGCAACCACACCCGGCTGCGCAAGCGCATCTAAAACGTGACGGTCAAAATTTTCAGACAATCGTGTATCCGCATGGAGAAAAAGCAGCACATCACCGGATGCCGCACCAGCCCCCTGGTTCATCTGGCGGGATCGGGGGGGTGAACCCCGAATGATTTTTGCGCCCAGATTTTTTGCAATGGAAACCGTATGATCCTTACTTCCACCGTCCACGACAATTACTTCTCTATTTTTTTCAAGACCGACGGTTTTCAGGGTATCCGCAATGTGATGGGCTTCGTTTAGGGCCGGTATGATGACCGAAATACCATTGGGTGCGACATCACGATGTCCCAAAATCTCAGAGCGTTCCCAGACAAAAATATCTTCCGGCCGGTCCACGTCTTCCATCTCTTCAAGCTAAGAAACGTCGAGTCGGAGTCGATTAGAACGGTTTAACG
>JAFDCA010000010.1 GCA_019313025.1 Deltaproteobacteria bacterium | reverse complement strand
CAAAAATATGTTCCGATTGAATGAATAACGGTCACGATTTACCGTAAGCCGCCGGATGATTTCGTTGAGGTCGGGAAGCTGTGTGAGCAAATGAGAGCGCGATAAAGAGAACATCTTCGAAGTATTTCAAATTAAAAAAAAGTAAACTACTGAACGATATTCTAAAAAGCCATGGACATGTTCTTTTTTACGCGCTTTTGTTTGCGAGTTCTTGCAGATCTCAACGAAATTACCCGGCGGATGAAACGGAATGTTATTCTGACAATAGCTATAGTATATGTATCTTTAAAATACGGCAAAGTATATATATTTTGGTTTTTTCATTCTATGCATGCTATGCATGCAAAAGTGTAAAGTGAACTAAAGTGGCTAAAGTTAAGGTATTCTAACAATTTTAAATATAATTAATCGCGCTATAAGCGCGTTTCTCAACCCTGGCCCAGACCGATAACCAATACTCTTTAATCAAAAAGTCAGGTTTGTAATAAGACATAGGTTCAATCAAATATGAGCGATGTGCACCGGGGCGGGCTTTGGCTCATTTTAGACACTTCAAACTTATAGACGTCAGTTTATACAGGATAGTGTCCAGATAAAATGATGTCATCGTATTTATGTAGAGCACCAAGTCAAACGGCGGTTTAAAATCTAAACCCTATGGTGAAATGAAACCGACCTGCGCTTTCACCAGGCTTTCTATCCAGTTTGTGCCCGTAATAGGCCCCGATAGGACCGATGGGCGTAAAATAGTGCAGCCCTGCCCCCACTGAAGAACGAAACTCATCCGAACCTTGGTCGACAATCGCATCCCTGACGCTGCCGATGTCGTAAAATAAAGAAAACTCAAAATTAGGTCCTAAATCAATCCTTGTCTCGACATTACCAAGGATTGTAGTTAACCCGCCCACTGCCTTGTCGAACACGTCAAATCGAAGCAGGTTTTCGTCAAATCCGCGAACGGTGGATGTTCCGCCCAGGAAAAAAAGCTGGTCTTCCGGTAGGGTGCTGGCCTCCTTGAAGGGGGTAATATCCCCGACCCGTCCCCGCAGGGCAAAACTTAAGTTTTCTAAAGGCGTATAATATTTTCGAACTTCAAAACGGTATCTAAAAAAATCATCCAGAGAGTTGTTGATCCCCTTGGAAAGATCCATGAGCAAAGATGAATAAAGTCCTTTTCTGGGACGTATATAGGAATCTATGGCATTATAAACAAGAGAGGGACTTATCGTCACAATTTCTCTGGGCTCAAATCTATTTTCTTCATTGACCAATATAAATTCCGAATCTCTCGGATAGTCCTTCCTGTAGGAATAAAC
The DNA here is from genome assembly GCA_019313025.1 of Deltaproteobacteria bacterium. Next base: position 8,525 of record JAFDCA010000010.1, on the reverse strand, counting down.
AAAAGAAATGTCCCCGTTAAATTTCTCAAGAAACCTTCGGTTGAACGATAAGGAAACGCCCCTTTCTCTGGTACCGAAATTTGTATTAAACTCCTCTCTGTTTTCACCAAACATGTTGAGTGCCGCCTTGATTCGAGTCCCCAGAAATTTGGGTTCAGAGATGCCCAGGTCTCCTCGGTATCCTATCTGGCTGATTTCGCCACTCGCCCAAATATGCTTGTTTAAGCCAAAAAGGTTCCGGTCGCCGGCCAGGATGTTTGCATAAAACCCCCTTTCGGTATCATATCCTCCGCCAGACTGAATGTAATAAGGCTTTTTCTCTTCCAATTCCAGAAACAGATTCACTTTGTCCGTCTTTTCCTTTAACCCGAAAGTGTTAAAACGGACCGAATCAAAGGCTTCGATGTCCCGGATATTTCGCTGGGATCTCAAAAACTTCTTCAGAGAAAACGGCTCTCCCGGATCGAGTTCGAGTTCATTTTGTACAATACGTCTTTTGGTGAGAAAATTTCCTGCATAAGCCACTTGTCCCATCTTAACAAAAGGCCCTTCATCAACTTTATACGTCACAGAAGCTTCGGTGTTGTTCTGGCTGATGGCCCAACTTCCCGTGACCTTGACATGGGGGTAACCCTTTTCAGAAATTAGGGAAGATAAAAGGTTTTCATCGCTGCGAATCATATAGCCCCGGAACTTAGATCCTTCTTTCAACGTGACGGCCTCGCGGGCCTGAGCGTCTGGTAACACATTCAGCCCGTGAATTGTTAGGGATTTGACGTGGGTCTGAACTCCTTCTTTTATTTTAATTGTCATGTCTACATGTTGTCTTTTTCCTTTAATGTCTTTATCCGCTTTTATCTGATCTTTCACTGTCGTGTTCGTATAGCCCTGATCGAGATAAAGAGACGTTATGGCGCGTTTATCCTCTTCCAAGGTCTCCTGAACAAAGGCACCGTTTGCGATAATTCCCGGGGTTCGGGTCAACATCTGTTTTTTGATCTTTTTTGAATCAAACACACGATTCCCTTTAAAATCGATGGAATTTACGATGTATTGCGGCCCCTCATCAATCATCAGACGGATGTTACGAACCGGTTGACCGGCTTCTTGTTTTCCTTTAGAAACCATCTCTATCCGGCATTCTTTATACCCTGCTTTTAAATACCGTTTCCTTATCTTGCGTATACTTTTTTTCAAACCAAAGTCCCTTCGGTTCCCCTCCTTAAAAAGAATGAGATCTTTCCTTAGCCAAAAATCCCAAAACGCCTTGTTTCCCTGAAATTCAATGTCATATCTTGGTCCTTCATCTATGTTTAAAGAAATAAACACATTTTGAGTTTTGGCATCCTTGTCGACAACGGCGTTTACGACAACGTCCGGATACCCTTTTCTCCGATAAAATTGAATTAGATTTTTGATATCTTTATCAAATTCTTTTTTCTTAAAACGCCTCATAAAATCCGGAATCAACCATGATTTGTATGTCTTGATCCGCATTTTAAGGCGTGTTTCTGAAAAGGCCCGGTTTCCTTTGATTTCAAAGTGTCGGACATGAAAAAAATCCCCCTTGTCGATATGGACATAAACCACCACGTTTCCGTCTGAAGGATCTTCTGTGGTACTCAAATTAACAATCGGCGCAATATATCCCCTGTTCTGGAAAAGCTGACCAATGGCAGTCTCCTTTTCGGAAAACGTTTTCGGATGATATGCATCTCCTGTTCGAAGCTGCATGGCGTTAAAGATTTCTCATTCCAAAAGGGGAAAAGCGCCGCTGATTTTGATATCTTTAACTCGAGGATAGGGCGTTACTTGAAAATATAGTGCCAGTTGATCTTCCTTTAGGGATTTTTCTAAAACATGGACAGTTTTAAATGCTTTCGACGATTTCAAAGCCTCAAGGGAATCCTGGAACCGTTTTGTTGAAAAACGGTCTCCTTCTTGGATTACAATCAGATTCTTTACCAAATCAATCCATCGGCTCCTATTCCCGTTTATCCCCTGAACCTCTACAACCACCCGTGATACGATAGGATCGGGTCTATCTGCGTTCTCTTTTTGGGCATATGCCGTATTTTTATTGATAGACAACATTAGAATCCACAACAATATGATTATCTTCATCCAATTTTTCTTTTTGGGCATTGTCATCTGAATCAGTCTATTTTATCGAAATTCAAGTCTGAATTGAATCCCGCCGCCGTAATGTCCCTCGGTGTCCTGGAAAGCGTTCATTAACACTTTTTCAAGAAATTTATATTCCGTGATCACTTTCCGGATGACCTTGGCATCTTTTGTCTGCAGGTCGTATTTGACCGTCACCCTTCTGGAAAGTTCCTTGCCCACAGTCACTTTTACTTCATCTGTGGTATCAGCATCTTTTGCTTCATTATATTCCAGCACCAAGACATCCAGACCGGTGGCATCCTTGATATCTTTTTGAACGGTTTCAGCAAGAACATCGGCGAGCATCTGTTTTGGAGATAACGATGATCCCCCTTCTCTGGCAATCAGTTCCCGAGTTGTTTTTCCTGAAATCAGTAAAGAGATGATGTCCTCCTCCCTCTCCGGAGGATCGGAATTCATATCAAACCTTAAGGTATCCGGTGTACCGGATATATTCAAATATACGGTCCATTCCCGAATTTTTACATCACTTTGGATATCGATGGTCGGCTCTATTTTATAGGGGTTTATAAAATCAAAAACACCTTTTTTGACATTAAATTCGTTTCTTTGGAAATATACGGTTCCGGATTCGACTTCTGCCCTCCCACTGACAAGAGGTTGGCTCACTGTCCCGTGTATATGGAGATCAGGTTTGATGATCAATAAAGCGATATTGTTATCAACCACAAAAGGATCTCTGTACCTGATTTTGCAATCGAGGGCCATGTTGTCAAAAATGGGCCAGGGGGTCTTCGATGTCACCAAAGGTTTCTCCCGGGATGCTTGACCCATGCTTTCCATAAGATTCAGACGAACATCTTTCTCATATGTCCCCTCGATAAGCTCAACATTTCCCTTTATCAGAGACTTTTCCGGTGAACCTTGAACATCCAGTTCAGAATTAAACCGGATGTCCAATAGGTCAGGAATCGAAATGGGAAGGTTATCGACTTTTAACTTGAGCCCGATGTTTGATGGTTGATATCGGTCAAGATCAATGGCACCCTTAAGCTCAAATTTTCCGGCATCCAGCATCCCTTGGATGTTGTCCAGTTCGATAGCATCGGAATTTATCCGAACATGTCCATTCATGTGATGCAGTTTTTGAAATAAGCCCGAAATGTTCATTCCTCCGTCCTTGATATCCGCATGAATGATCATACTCGGTGCTGATAGGCTTCCATTCACTTTGAGTGAAAAGCGTACGTCACCGGTAGCATCGGAGAACGTATCTGTAAGCATCGGGAGTATTTCAAAGGGAACGTTTCCATCGGCTTCTAAATTAAGATCTTTGTTTAATTTTCCGGAACCCTTGATGGTAATATGACCTTGATCGACCAGAGATAGTCGCATCCCGGGAATCGATATTTCATCATTATGGACCAAAAGCATCAGATCGTTGCCCTTGATCAAGGGTGTATCCTTCCAGAAAATTTCCAGTTGAGACATACGGGTTGTCCCTTCTATTCGGATCGGTGTGCCGAAATGACCCTTTAACTCCATACTTCCGGCAATGGCGCCATTTAATTCTTTTTTGCCAACAAGTTGTAAATAAGGCGTCAAATCCGTGTTATCAAAACGAGCGGATGTTGCAAAAAAACGGGATTGAAGCCCGTATGTTGCATCCAGGGTAAAGTCCAGTCCCCCGGATAGAGACGCGGTCTGATCCTCCACTTTAATTTCAAACGGAACTTTTTCCAGGCGCTGATTATTAAAACTCAAATCACTGAGTATCACTTTTCCTTTGAGCTGGGGATTTTCAAACCCGCCCTTTCCGGAAATATCAAAAGATATTTTTCCCCGGTCGATTTTCAGTAAGGCCATCTTTTTTATGTTTTTAAAGGAAATATCACTTGAGACAATTTTAAGATCATATTCTTTGTCCATGGAAACCCAGCCGTTCAACACGATTTTCTCCCCCGGTGAAATCTCAAGAGACAAAGGATCAATATGAATTTGACGGCCGTCAATGGTTGATGCAAGCTTGACTTTATTAAGTTTCTGTATGTAAAGATCCACCTCTTTGCCACTTAGATTAAATTGTCCTTTGGGATGGTCACAACTCCCGTTAACTCGGCCATTCAGGACAAACTTGCCCCTCATCCCTTGGACAAAATCTTCCAGGAAGAAGGCGTCTCCTTTTAATTCAACATCGAAATCAGGATTTTCTAAAAGTTTAAAATCTCCCGGATCAAATATTCGAGCAAAACCGGAAAAATCGAGTCCGGAATTGCCGTTAAGAATTTTTCCATGTTCCATGGAAAGACGCCCTTTTAAAAACCGGATATTGATGTCAGCCTTGCCGAACCGAATGTTTTCAAAGCCTAAATTTTCCCCGTATAATCGGGCAGTCATAGAAGGATGTCTCAACGTTCCCGAGACGTCTCCGCTAATATTCATTTTTCCCAACACACCGTTTATCCCCAGGCTTGTCGTGATCTCAGCCAAATCTGGTGTTTCCAGTTTAAAATGAGCAGCCACTTGATGGGAGAAAACATCATAATCGCCGTTCATCTCAAACCTCGACTCGCCTGAACCGGCGGTCAGATTCCCAATGGTCACCCGTCCCTTTTTCATTTCTGCCTGTGCGCTCACATGGACATTACGGGACGAATTGCCGTCTTTAGAAGACAGTTTGTTTATATAAATTTCAAGCGCGGTTTTTGCCCAAAGCGTGCTTGGATAAACACCTTTGCCTTCAAGTTCAATGTGAGCGTTTGCAACGCCTTTAAAACCGGATATCCCTGATGGTAAATTGGAAAGCTGCGACTCTTTCTGATGGATCGAAAATTGGTAGGAGATGGTATCTAAATCAGGATTTGAAGTTAACACGCCCTCGGTAAAGGACTTCCTAAAGTCCACATCACCTCTCATATGGAATTTTCCCAAGGGAGTATAAACATATGTGTTGTCGATGTTCAGAATTTTTTCCTTTAAACGGCCATTCAGATGAAGCTGGCCGAAACTGTTTCCGGCAAGCTTTCCTCCTTGGTAGTTTAATATAAAATCGATATCGGGATTTTCTAACGTCCCCTTTAGAATCGAGTTCAACTGGACGGTTCCTGAAAAATCAGATCCAAGCGCCATCAAATCTATGACTTTGGAAAGAGAGGCCCGGCTTTTTAAACGAAGATCCAAAATAGGTTTTTCTGTAAAAGGATTTTCGATAGTTCCGGTAACGTTGGCATAAATATCGTCCGCATCCACATCAATGACGAATTCATCAATTCGGTTTTTTTGAACATCTGCTTTTAAGGATAGTTGATCGATGGTCGTTTGATGACCTTCGCGTTGAATCTTTCCATTGATAATTTGACAAACAAGCCGACCGCTCTGCTTTAATAGATTCCCATTTGTGATGGTCAGGTTTACATTTTGAAACACCGCCTCATCTGTTTTGGTCTCGGTAATTTCTTCGGCTGTATTGTATTGAAAGAAACCATTTATGACCCTTAGCTCACCGAGAAGAATATTAAACGGAAGGCCGCCATTTTGGGCGGATTGCGGTGGCTTATCCCCTGGCGTGTAAAGTGCCTGAATGAGATTGAGGTTTCCGGAGCGTTCTTTAACCAAAAATACGTTTGGATTTTTCAGAAACAGGTGATCAATGTATAACGCCCCTTTCAAAAGCCCGGTCCAGGATACGTTGATTGAAAGTTGTTCCAATTCGATCAACGTATCCTTTTCAGGCCCCGTTAGCAGCACATGGTTCAATTCCGCTTTTCCGCTTAAAACGGAAAATCTGTTTTGATTCCATGTTATTGTGCCGGGAATCGCCTGGTTCACCTTTGCCAGAATCTGTTGCTGAAACTGTTCGGTATTCAGGTAAAACTGAATGCCCAGAACCGCCAGGAAAACAACGGCCATTAACGAACCGATGACGATTGAGACCCATTTAAAATATTTCATAATAACCGTTCACCGATGACTCCATGGATTAAATTGTGCATAATCTATACATCTTTTCGCAGACAGAGCCAAGTATCAAGTCTGTTTTAATGGATTTGAATAGATAAGAAATACAGAATAAAAAAGGTCAAGAAAAAAAGCGTCCTGTCCTGTAATTTAATGCCTGGATGCTTTTCTATTGACTTTGTAAGATGGAATTGATGAATTTTAGTGTGTCTTGACAGAAAAATGGTGACCTTGATGAGCACACCCCGTGAACACAAATAAGTATGTTCTGTATTGGTAAAATGATTTTTTCATGTTATGGTTACGAATATGAAAGGCAACACAAATTGTTTGAATGGAATTGGCATGGATACAATGTGGATGTTTCCAACCGAAACGTCCGGTTTTCGCCGGGAAATATCTTTAGAAAGGCGGCCCGTATGAGAACATTTATCAAAATTGTTTTTATTTTAATGTTTGTTTTTACACTCACTATGGCAACAGGATGTGCACCGACACTAGTTTCCATCAGCACCCCTGAAATTCAAACCGTCGAGAATCCTCTTTATGGCGCCCAGTTTGAACCTTTGGCAGAAGGTAAAAATTATTTCGACCGGTTTCGTCTCAGGGTAACAAACAGGACCCAAAAAGATTTGGAAATTGATTGGAACAAAACCCGTTATATTTATAATGGACGCGATATAGGGGTATTTGTGTTTGAAGGAATCAAACCTGAAAACATTAAAAACTTGACCATACCAGCGGATATCATTCCTGCAGGGGAATCCTTTACAAAAGACATAACGCCCTTAAAACTCTTGGCCAGAGAGCCTATCACCGGCAAGGGTGCTAAGGCCGGTCAAATTACAACCGGCCCAATTCCAACCGGTGAAAGTGGCATTTTTTTATTTATCAGACAAAATGGCAACACGATCAAAGAAAAAATGGCCGTCAAAATATCGGAAAAGAAACTCCAATAGCAAATATTTTAACCCATCGAAGATCCCGCCATCTATAAGTGACATGTATCAATGGCTCGACTCAAAAAAATATCTCTCTGGATAACCGCCTGTTTTATCGTCTGTTTTGTTCTTATTTTCATTTTGATTTTATCTTCAGATAAAATCATCAATCAAAAACAGATTTCAGATAAAATCCAGGCGGGTCTTTCTGAAGCGATTAACGGTCAAGTAGCGTTTCAACGCATTGATGTGTCTTTTTTTCCGCGACCTCAACTCGTTGTTCAACAGTGCCGTTTTTCAATTCCCGAAACAGTTAAAGGAACTGTCGTATCCCTTTCCATCACCCCGAAACTATTCCCCCTCATGATGGGAGCGTTTCAAAACTCCAGAATGACGTTAAACACACCTGACATTGAAATTTATCTCAACAAAAATCCTAAACCGGGAGACAAATCTCTTCATTTATTCTCGCTGGAAACCGTTGAAGAAAATGTGGGAGTCGTTTTGAACGTTTTGTTATCAAAAGCAGCAGGACTTAAGGTTCGGCTGAAAAACGCACGCTTGAATTTTATTAAAGAAAAAAGGTCTGTTTTTTGGTTAAAAGATACCAACGCCAGTATCAATGTATTAAAAAAACATATCAGCTTGGACATGCATTGCGACACCAGCCTTTGTAAAAATATGTCCCTAAAGGGTACTGTTTATTTGTATAAAGACAAACTGTCGTTTTCCCTCGCAAATCTCAAATTAAACCATCCTCGACTTATTTTATCCGGCAAATTGGATGTTCATCGCCGCTTGCCATCGACATCTTCAAAGGTCCATCTGGAACTGATGGGAAAAGATGTGGATGTCGGTTCAACCCGGAAAGCGGTTCTGGATCTTGCAAGAGAAGTTCCCGTGGTTAAAGATATATTTAATACTGTAAAAGGTGGAACAGTTCCCCTCATTCAGTTGACTTCCCACGGAAACTCGATGGAGGAACTGGGGGAATTGGAAAATATCACCATCAACGGCGAATTAACCCATGGTGAGATTTTTGTTCCCTTCGTCGATTTGAATTTAACGGATGTCAAAGGAGATGTGACGATTTCAAAAGGTATTCTAAAAGGCAAAAACCTTAAAGCACATATGGGGGCCTCAAAGTGTTTTGACGGACGTTTGGAACTAGGACTTGAAGGCGAAGATGCGCTGTTTCATCTTGATCTAACCCTTGAGGCTGACCTGGCACAACTGCCTCCCATATTGAAACGCGTGGTTCATAATGAGGCATTTATCAAAGAGAATTCCCTTGTAGACAACGTTAAAGGAAGGGCAACCGGAAGGCTTGTTTTGGGAGAAAGCATTGCGTCAATCAATGTATTCGTGGACATATCTCAATTCAACCTTTCTGTAACTTACCGGAGATTACCGCACCCTCTGACAATTAACAGCGGTCAATATTTTTTGAAAGGGAACACAACCTTTGTAAAAAATGTGAGTGGCAGTATAGGAAGATCT
>JAFDCA010000009.1 GCA_019313025.1 Deltaproteobacteria bacterium | reverse complement strand
CTTTTTTTAGTTGGAATCCTGTGGGAACCCGTGAGCTTTTTCCTGTCACCCATTGGGATGGCAATTTCAAGGAAATTCGAAAAGGAAGCGGATTTTTATTCCATCGACATTATAAAGCGCGAAAAACCCCTTTCCACCGCGTTAAAGAAAATGGCAAAAGAAAATCTTTCAAACCTCAGACCGCATCCAATGTACGTTTTTTTCAACTATTCTCATCCGCCATTGCTTGAAAGGATTGAGTACCTGGAAGCACATGAAATGTTTTGATATCGATAACTGAGGGTTCGGGATAGAAAGCTGTAAGGGCAACGATTTAAGGGCTTTGTTCCCTGGTCATAAAACAAGACCAGGGAACATGAGATTTTAATTCTGATTATGTCTCTTCCACGGTAATTGCGCCGGGTTCACAAACTTCAACACAACTTTCACAGCCTAAACATTCATCAGCATTTACAGGGACGGACTTGTCATCTTCCATCTCAAACACTTCAACAGGACAGACATCCACACACTCTTCACAACCTTCACATTTTTCTTCGTCAACTGTAGGAATAAAAGCCATCTTGAAAGCCTCCTTTCAGAATAAAGTTAGAGCACGGCAAAAAAAATGCCGATTATCTGTTATCGGGCAAAATCCATATACCAATTGGTTGAGTGAGTCAAGCCTTGTTATGTATTTTTTTAACTTTTACGAAATGACCGATTTTGTCCATGGAAAAAGATCTGAAAAAATGGTTTTATCCCTTATTTTACTGGCAAAGTTCCATCTGGAAACGTTGTGAGATCTATTGGTTATGGTTCTGTAATTTAATGAGAATTTACACCGGCTGGTTTGGTTGCTAACGATCGTTAAAAATCTTTGGAGTGATTGATCCGCCCCTAGCGAGCTTCCGATCTCACCTTCGGTTCATTTGAAAATTTCTAAGGCTGAATTGTTGAGCGTTATGGTATCGTTTGTATTGAAAAGATCGGACAGGTAGATGAGAATTGAATCAGGTCGATGTCGCTGAGAAATACAGGAAGACATGAAGTTTAACATACATACAACAAGGTTCAAAAACGATTACGCATGAACAGATTTGGATCCAGAGGAAGCTTTCATCTTGAAGTTGAATTTGTAACACTCAGGGCAGATGATGGAATACTTGTTATGTGAACCCTTGACCAAAATGCCACCCTGTAAACCATATCCTCCTGAAGTGGGATTTATTTCAACCATCATCTTGAGCCCGCAATCCGAGCATTTGCCCTTTATTGTGATTGTCGATTTCTCGGGGTTAGCTTCAAATATTTTTTTTAGCACTTCTATCATTGATAGCCACCTCCATTTGTTGTTGACAATAGGAGATCTTCGACGTGACCTTTCGAAATCTCGCCATGAAGGGACTGGATTGGAAACTTAATTTGTTATCCAATATAGGTTTATGGATGGACACTGTTTAAGAATGTTTAGGGTCTGATATTCTTGGCTTTTGTCTCCTATCCAACCCGCTTCTTCTATCCTTGCCGGATCTACGCTCAGGGATATGCATGGTGTAAGTAAATTGTCGACGGTCAATCTCTAAACGCCGACCGCCGTTATCTTTATTAAATAACGTCATAATGTAGTAAATTTATAGATATGTATTAACGACTCAAGGAGCTGAATTAAAAGGAATTGGTGATGTATTTAAATCCGGACAGCTCTTTTATCTGTAATTTAATACCCTAAAGCCGTTTTTGTATTTATCCTTGAGAAATTTCAAGCGCTAATTTGGTTCCTCGATGATGGACAGTCCGACAAGAGAGTGTCCCGTGAAAAGATCATGAGAATTTTTCGAGATAATTTTAGTTTTTAACAGCTTGTTGGGCACGGATAGTTTCATGGGATTGAATTCCATGTGTAAAATGTCGCCGACCTCAAGTTGTTTAAAGACGATGGAATCTTCTTTTACCAAAATACACGGCCCGTTAAAGGAAATGTCTCTTAATTTGAACAAGTAGATCGGCCCCAAATCATTTAAAGAGAATTGAACGCTGTAAAAATTGTCCAGAATGTATCTTGATACTGTTTTGCTTTCAAATAAGTTGTTCGTGGTAATTTTTCCCCCCATAATATTAACCCTTGCAAAGTATCCTTAAAAACACGTTTGTATTTTATGAAATAAGACGCCGAAATATCACTTTAGTCCTGATGAATTTTCAATGTGAGATTTATTTATACATTTTCGGTAATTTAATCCATAGGTTTCTAATTTTATTATGTCAAGTAGAATTAAGTATAATTTATATATAATTCTATCGAATTAGAATATATTGTAGTTTATTAGAATAAATTACTACATATTGTGCACTAGTAAATCAATAAACTGAATAAATTCGGTTTGTTCTATTGTTATAATTGTTTAAGTACCTCTAAATTTGGACTCTCCAATGCATGTCGGAGTGAAGGGAAGGTTCGGTTCCTTTTGGGTTTGGGACCAGCGAAAATTACCATCCGTTCGGGGTTATAGCTATTGTCAGAATAACCTTCCGTTTCATCCGGCGGCTTACGGTAAATCGTGACCGTTATTCATTCAATCGGAACATATTTTTGGCAACTGCTATAGAAGACCGTTGAGATTTCGTTTGTAGGGGGCAGCTCGAAATGAATTAAAATGGGGGATTGAAAAATTTTACCTGTGTCAGAAACAACTAAGGATAATAGTGATACCGGTGCCAATAGTAGGGATATGGATAGTACCATGGATCGTAGTAAGGTCTGAAATAATCTTCTTGTTTCGGCCACAGGTAAATTTCACGACTTTCAATTTTGAGGTAGGACTGGGAAAAATGGTCAACTTTTTCGACGGCAGTGCCGACGATGATGCCTGCCACGGTGATTTTTCTATCTTTGCTGTAAATTTCCGGATCCAGAAAGCCTTTGTGCGAGATGATGAATCTCCCTTCTGAATCATCTCTGGATTTTGGGGCTTCTCCCAATCCCAAGGGGACTTGGAGGGCTTTTATGGACGATTGGTCAGGCAAATTCTGGATCTCCAGTATGTATCCTCCCAGGATCACGGTATTTCCCAGATATTTGTCGGTTTCCTGTATAAGTGTTTTAAAGTTCACAGGTGCCATGGATTCTTTTCGGATCTGTTGAGAAATGACCGAACAAGACATGACGAAAAACGGCATGAGAAGTGCCAGCCATGTAGTCTTTAAAACATTCATATAGGCTCCTAAGATTTAATAGATATAAATTAAGATCTTTATATCAAGCATTAAAGGTTTCAATATAGGGTCTCAAATAATGGGCGACTGTCGTCGATAATGTTGGCGATCCATGGGTCAATTGTTCTTTTTACCACACTGACAGACGCATCTGCAACCATTCTTATGGGACCCAATATAAAAGGTGCGTCCCATGATGTTTGATTCGTTGCAAATCAATAGACCCGGCTTCAGCCTAATTTATCTACTTTTTTATAAAAAGGTACACTGCAAGACCGACAAGTACAATAGCGAAGATTTTCTTAAAGTGTGCAGTGGAAACATGTTCAACCAATCTGGCTCCAACCTGTGCACCTACAATTCCCCCAACACCAAGGAGAAAGCCGGTTTTATAGTCGACATTTGCGAACTTATTGTGCGCAATCAAGGCAGATATTGAGATGACGAGAATCGCAAGAAATGACGTTCCCACCGCCTTTTGTGCAGAGTACCCCAGGAAAAGGAGAATTGGAACCATCAGAAAGCCGCCTCCCAATCCTGTAAACGCCGCACCGATTCCCACAAGAACGCCACTGGCCACCATTATAAGCATTTGAGTACTCATGAAACCATATCCCTTTTTTGATTTTTCATTATTCGGATTCGCAACTTGACGGACGGTCGCCCGAATCTTTTATCGCCGGCTCTGAAACATTTTCTGATAAATCTGAGTCTCGTTCCAGGCGTTTCCAAAACTCGCTCTTAGGGCTCAAACAGTTGAATCGCTTTTCTTTCACTTTGCCAAGATTGATGAGCAAAAAACGTTTCAGTGAGCGCTCAAAAAGATCTTTGTTAGGGTGACATCCCATTGAGCTATGATGATTTATGGGCCAATCCGTGTTTGGCCATACGTGAAACCACCAAATGATGAAACGGTTTAATGAGATTAAAATAAACCGGCCCTGTCCAATGTTTATAGTATACGGTTGTGATAACATGGAAACGATTCAAAGAATTGTTCAAGGGTTCTCTGATAACGCCAAAGTAAGCCTGTAAATGTTTGTCATCAGGAGTTTCCGAAATCCAGAATAGATCCTCTTGGGCGCTTCTAACCTTAAAAAAGGTTACATTTTCACCGGGAGTAAATGAAACATCTTCAGGTTGTAAATCCGGCAGTTCTTCCGGAGCGTCATGTTTGACCAGGCCAAGAATTCCAACAAGGAGCTTACGAATACGATAAAGCTGAACGATCCACCATGGATAGTATGACAACATAGATGCAACAAACTGCCGTAATG
>JAFDCA010000008.1 GCA_019313025.1 Deltaproteobacteria bacterium | reverse complement strand
TCGTCCCGGTTGCCCTTCCCGAGATTGCAGCCGCCATTGATAACCTTGATTCGATTTCAGTGGATTTTGAAAAGCAATGGATTGAACCCTTTGACCATGAAACAGTGGAAAGTGATTACGGAGACGTCATATTTTTTAGATCTGCTTTTTATGATGCCTTAGCCGCTATTTTTATACAAAGTGCCTACAACTTAAATGATGATATTGATGAAACTAAAAACAATGATAAAACTGTTGAACAATTTCTCTTCGACCGGTCTGATTTCCTTACTCTTTTACCTTCTTATACCAGTAATTTGAGTCAAGCAAAAAGTTATACAAATAAGGCTCTTGACGATCTCGACGCCGCCATCGTTTGGATGGATCAGATAGAAAATGATGACCAAAGCAATGACTTCGTCAACCTCACTGAATTAACTCCCGAGCAGATTGTTCGAGCCCGAGCAGATATTGCTGATGCAAAAAATTCTTTAAATGGGCCCACCTCCGTAAATGATAATAAAGACCCGGCAGATGCGTTTATTTTAGACGCGAGCATCTTCTTTTCTGGATTGGACTTTAGGAAACCAAATCTGATACCGCCCTTTACAGGAAATGAAGTTTCAGGGCTTTTCCCTGATGCCACATTTAAGGGGATCTTTGGAGAAGGAATCGATCTAAACGAAGATATTGATCCGGCTGATGGGATTCCTGATATCCTTCAATAATATGACAGATTGATTTATCACTGGGAAATAATAAGTTTTATTCGAGGACGTAATAGATGAAACAATTCTTCCAATTAAGAAATTTTCTTTCGGTAAGCTTAATTATTACTTTGGGGATAACCATCTTTGTTTTTATTCACTACAAACCCATAGCTCGACAGAGCATTATTGGGGATATAAACACTGCTTATCCAATTTGGGTCAAAGGATTTACCACTTGCGAATTTAATGGTAATAACGTACTTAAAAGATTGAGCGCTGACGAACTTACAATTGGACCGAGAAAATATTTTGTCTTTAATATACGCCCGCTTAATGAGGCTGTTTTTAGTAATGCTAAGATAGAAACCCATTATTATTTTGATGGAAATTCAAAAGGCCAAGAATTGGATCGGTTACATCTAAATGGTAGTCTTATTTCGGGTAAAGGAATTAAAAAAAGCATACCAACAAAAGGAATAATTACGAGATGTAGATTTAAGGACTTGTTTTGGAAAATCTACAGAGATAATAATTTAAGCCTCATAATTGAGGCTAAAGGGGCTGAAATCAATTTCAGAACCAAACAAATGAGATTGTCAGATGTTTGTATTCAAGATCGAAAATCTCATAAATACATAATAACCCGTTCTGTCATTTGGAACGAAAAACAAAAGACTTTTAAAATACCAGGAGATTATATTGCTATGACCCCTAAAGGCAGAGCAAGCGGAAAGGGAATGCAACTTGATTTAAACTTTGTTGCTAGGCCATTATCTTAGAATTTTTTGCAAATTTTTCCAATGTCCACAGCATCGGAGCCAACCTGAAATACCTGCTATAAATCTTTACATTTAACATCACCTAAAATTTTGTAAGTCTAAGACAATCTCAATATATTTGAAGTGAGACGCATCCGAGCTTTAGAAACCGGGGCTCTGAAACTCAATGATGGAGGTCGATAATGACTGATTTGCCCAAGACAATGCGCGGAGTATGGCTGATTGGTCATGGTGATATGGATATGCTGGACATCCGCCAGGATATACCAGTCCCTGTTGCAGGAACACGTGATGTGCTCGTACGCGTTGCCTCTGCGGTCATCAATAATACAGATATTAACGCGGATGGCGTGGTATTCAAAAAAAGAGGGTGCCTGTGAAGATGCCTGCTGGTCGGGTAAGCCACTTAAATTTCCACGCATCCAGGAGGCTGATGTTTGCGGTTATATCATTGCTGTGGGTTGAGAAGTCAGCTCTGATAGAATTGGTGAGAGAGTATTGATCGAACCTTGTATAAGAGAGGCCAATGGAAAAATTCTCGACCAACCATGGTATTTGGGCTTGGAGTGGGACGGTGGTTTTGCCGAATATACTGTTTTTAATCTCCAACATCGTTGCGATCTACAAGGAGGTGCGGCTTTCGGGACATACCCGCTCAATACAAAATAGCTAATGAGCTGTCCAGCCGCCGTCGATCAACAAGATGTGCCCGGTCATGTAGTCCGAGGCTTCCGCTGCCAGAAAAACCGCAGCGGAACTCACATCTTTGGGTTTGCCGACGCGGCCGAGCGGGGTGTTCTCAAGGACATATTTATTAAAGGCCGGATCTTTCAGCATGGGCTCGGTGAGCGGGGTTTCGATAAAGGCCGGCGCGATGGCATTGACATTGATATGATGCTGCGCCCATTCGATGGCCAGAACCTTGGTCACCAGATTGACCCCGCCCTTGCTGGCACAATACGCCGCCCGGCCGGGTATTCCGACCGTACCGGCATCGGATGAAATATTGATGATTTTCCCCTTTTTCTGAGAGATCATCACCCGGCCCACGGCCTGGGCACAGAAAAAAAG
>JAFDCA010000007.1 GCA_019313025.1 Deltaproteobacteria bacterium | reverse complement strand
GCATCGGTGATCTCTGTATGACCGCCACACAGCGTAATATTCCAGCGGCGACAAACCGATTCGAGTTCATGCATGACCTGCCGGATGTAGGATGCCGTAACACCGGATGGAAACAACAGGGTGGTTAAAAACCATCTGGGGATGGCTCCTAGCGTGACGATATCGTTGGCATTGATGAGAACCGCATAATGCCCTATGGCGTCTGTGGCAAAAGTAATGGGATCTGATTTAATAACAAGAACTTCTTCTTTATCAATGTTCACGGCGGCCGCATCTTCACCCACACCGGCATTGATCAGCACGGAAGGATCATGAAAATTGAAATCATCCAAAAAGTTTTCAAGGAGATCATTGGGCAACTTTCCTGATGAAAGGGGCAGCCCCAAACGGATAATGTTTTCAATCTCTTCCAAACTGGAGACGATAAAATCGCTTTTAATCTTTGTGGCGTCGAGTATTGTTCCATAATCCAGAAACGCCGTCATACATCCTGCTGTTCTTCCTGCCTGAATATCGAAGATAAAGTCACCCACCATCAATATCTGTTTTATATCGATATTCAAGGTTTTGGCTGCCAGTAGGATTCCGTCGCCACTTGGTTTCAACCGGATGGGTGTTTCTCTGGAAACAATGACATCAAAATAAGACATATCGATATCTTCAAAATTCCGAAGGGCCCGTTCGACGCTCCAAAGGGTATTCCGGGTAATGATGCCAATACCGATTTCCTTTGAACGAAGAAAATGGATCAGTCTTTGTGCACCGATATTGGGTTCAGATTTGGCCGCTGCTTCTTTTTCGAAACGCTCCAATCGCTTTAAGGCGTCATTGCGTCGAGCGAGAGTGGGAAGGTTTTCTATGAATTCAAGGACAGGGACATCGGCAGGGCAACCGATGGTCTCCTTTAAAAGGGGAAAATTCAATGCCCCGGGTTTCGTTAGAGTGCCGTCAAAATCGAATAGAACGGCTTTAATATAAAATGACCGATTCATTATTTTTCCGTTCGTTCTTCATTATCTAAAGTTTATTCGGAATATGCATCCACCGACGCTTAATATCTTGAAGTCGATGGGGATAATTCGAGATGATGCCGTCAACTCCCCAAAAAACATATTTTTCCATAATTTCTAGGTCATCAACGGTCCACACGAAAACCTTTGAACCCACTTTTTTCATATGTTGAATGAATGCCTTGCGTGCGATGGGATAATGCACAGCCACGCCCTCCAGAAATCCAGGCAGCAGGCCGGGGAAGATACATAACATCGCGTTTTGAAAATTTTGTTTGACGGTTCGATATTTGGAAATAGAAACAATCAAAATGAGTGGTAATTGAACATCTCTTTTGTAAAGTTGAAGGAGTAAATTGACATTTGAACTGGATATAAAACTTCCTTCCGAAATGGATGACAGTTTCAATGTTTTCAGAAGGTTATATGTATTTTTGCAGCTTTTAATCTCAATATCCACCGGTATGGAACGGGTCGCTTCAAGACAATCGGAGAGTAACGGCGCACGACCATCGTGGGAGGTCAGGCGTTGAACCTGTGAATAGGTCAAACTATTCCATGGCGGTGTATGATGGTTTAGACGATCATCATGATAAACGATAAGACGGCCGTCCAAAGTTTCATGAACGTCCATTTCAATCATTTCAACGTCTGCATCCACTGCGGCTTTGAACGCAGGGATGGTATTTTCAATGTATCGGTCACTGAATCCCCGATGTGAAATGATTTTTGGGAAATGATCGATACCGTTCACAATGATAATCCGAGGGGTTGTTAACTATTATAAAAAACCGGATTATAGTTCATAAGGTGTCAGGCTTTCAAAACCCTGGTCTGTAACCAGAATGGTTTGTTCAAACTGAGCGGAAAGCGATTTGTCTTTTGTAACGGCTGTCCACGTGTCTTCAAGAATGACGAGCTCTTTTTTCCCCAAATTGATCATCGGTTCTATGGTGAAAACCATACCAGGAATCAGAGGGATTCCTTCTCCTCGAATACCATAATGGGGAACCTGGGGCGGCTCGTGAAATTCAAACCCAATACCATGGCCCACAAATTCTCTAACCACCGAACACCCGTTTTTTTCGGCATATTTTTGAATGGCCCACCCGATATCTCCAATGGTGTTGCCGGGTTTGACCATCCCCATCCCTTTAAACAGGCTCTTTTTGGCCACGCGAACGATCTTTTTAGCGTCTGGTCCGGGTGTGCCCACGAAAAAAGTTTTGTTGGCATCCGCATAGTATCCATTTAGAATCGGCGTTACGTCGATGTTGACAATATCTCCGTCATTTAAAACCCTTTCCCCTGGAATACCATGGCAAATCACTTCATTGACGGATACACACACACTTTTTGGGAAACCGCGGTAGTTTAACGGTGCAGAGATTGCACCGTGTTTTAGGGTGAATTCGTGTACCAATGTATTAATTTCGTCGGTGGAAAGACCCGGTTGGATTTTGGATTCAACCATGTCAAGGGTATCGAGTGCCAGGCGACCGGCCTGCTTAATGCCTTTAATATCATCGGCCTGTTTGATGCGTATTCTGTATTTTTTGGCATATTCTGCCTTGAGTTTTTCCAGGTCCTTTTCTTTTTTGCCCAGACAACATTTCTTGTATTTAAGACCGCTTCCGCAAGGGCAAGGGGCGTTTCGTCCGCCCTTAAACATTTTTTTCTTCATTCTTTTCTCGACTTAAATGGTTAGATTTTCTGTAACAATTTATTCATTCGAAACCAAGCGATTTCATCGATCTTCGCTCTTCGTCTTGGCCTAACAAGAAGAAGCTTCAGGTATGATTCAATTTTTATTTGGAAGCTGTCTGAGTGGATTAGGGATCGTTTTGAAAGAACCATCGGCTATTTAATGTTATGGATGAAACCGCTTGTTAAGACATTAATCTTTATTAACAGTCCAAGTAGGTTCTTTCATTTCGAGCCTTTATCCACGAGTTCTTTCAGAAAAAATTTAATTATATCTGAAGCGGTAGTATTTTCATGAGGTTAAAATTTTATGATCTATAAGCGAATAAAATGTCGATCTATATGATCCCTATCACATTATTTGCAGCCTATCGATAATCCTCTCTGATCGGATAAAATACATCAAGAACACGACTTCGGGTGACGCACTTTCCGGAATGGACGGCATGAGGCGGAATAATAACAACGGAGCCGGGACCGAGAATTTTGCTTTGGTTGTCCACGGTCAGTTCAAACTCACCTTCAAGAACGTTTGTAACCTGTTCATGTGGATGGGAATGTTCCGGTAATTGGGCGCCTGCTTCGATATTCCAGTACGAAAGTGTCATATTTTCTGAATGCACAAAACGAACTTTAAATCCGGAGACAAGATTTTTTTCTTCTATTTCGTCAAGGTGTAAGTATTGCATGATGTTTTTTTACCCTCATAATATTTCTTTAAAAATGTTTCCTGTCTGTTCCCCTGTGTTGGTGTTGTTTAAAATCAAGGGTGCGAAACTTGTGTATTGATATATGCGATTAGGGGTGATGTCAATTTAATTTGCTCTGGATAGCCTTGCCCTTTATGATAGGATTCTTTACTACACTAATAGCTGTTATGTGTTGGATGCGAAATCATTTGTCATACCCATTATAAAACACTTTTTCATATTGTAGGTCTCCCTTTGGATGGGAGGATTTTTTCTCGGCCGGATATCCGATGGCAATCATCGATTCTACCTTTAAATTTTCCGGAATATTTAACAACTCCCGAATGTACTGTTCTGCTGATTTTGTCGGGTCATACATTCTTTTTCTGATTTGAATCCAGCAACTTCCGAGCTCCATGGACTCTGCCGCCAGATGAATATATATTGAAGCGATGGAAGCATCCTCAATCCACACATCGCATTTTTCAGGATCCGCACAAACAACGATCCCCAAAGACGCATCTTTTAAAAACGATGCACCATGCGGTTTGGCTTTAGAGAGCTTTTCGAGTAAGACACCATCGGTTACCACCACGAACTCCCAGGGATTCAACCCCCTTGACGAAGGTGCTCGAAGAGCTGCTTCGATAAGCCGGTCGATTTTCTCGGGTTCGACGGGTTTATCCAGGTATCGACGAATGCTTCTGCGTTTTTGGGCCAGGGATAAAAACATATTAGATTCCTCCTTAATTTATAATTCAAATAATGGCACAACTATGATAAAGAATTGAATTATAAAGTCAATTCGATTTTTTTTCAAGGACGCTAACGATTCATCATGAAAATATTGCTAATCTATCCATACTGGCTTGAAAAACGGGCCGACATCCAAGATGTGATCGTTCCTCCCATCGGGATCTATTACGTCGGCGCTGTCTTAAAAGAAAACCATTACGAAGTGGAAATATTGAACTGGTGCAGAATAAATGACACACCCGAAGACATCGAAAGAATTCTGATTGAAAAAAAACCGAATATCATTGGTTTTTCTATTTTACAGGCCAATCGATGGGGTGGTATCGAAATTGCCCGTATTGCAAAACGGATCGATCCCAAAGTGAAAATTGTTTTTGGAGGCGTCACACCGACCTTTTTATGGAAGCACTTTCTAACCCATTTTCCAGAAATCGATTTTGTGGTTATCGGTGAGGGCGAATATACATTTTTAAATCTCGTAAAATGTTTAGAAAATAGTAAAGATCATCCTATAGAAAAGATTCGAGGTATTGCTTTTCGAAAAGCCGGCAAGGTCGTCCGGACGGCACCGGCCGAGCCGATTCATCATATTGATGCGCTGCCGGTTCCCGCGAAATATTTTAAATACCGGCATCTGTCCCTGACCCGTGGCTGTCCGGGTCAATGCAGGTTTTGCGGATCGCCAAAATTTTGGGGCCCTAAAGTTCGATTTCATTCTGTAGAGTATTTTGTCGATGAACTCGAACGTCTATACAAAAAGGGCATCAAGTTTTTTTATTTCTCGGATGATACCTTCAGCGTTAACAAAAAACGGGTCATCGACATCTGCAAAAAAAT
>JAFDCA010000006.1 GCA_019313025.1 Deltaproteobacteria bacterium | reverse complement strand
GCGGCTTATGGTAAATCGTGACCGTTATTCATTCAATCGGAACATATTTTTGGCAACTGCTATAATCATTTTTTTTATTGGAGGCGTTAAGGTTTTTCGGGAAAGTTATTATGTGTTCGGGGACGGATGAACAAGTTTTTCTACGCCGTTAAACTATCCATTGATGTTGAGACTTAGGAGCTTCTCGGAATTCCAATGGGTATTCTACGGATTTTATCATAACCAGTAAGTTTAATTTGTAATATAACATACTGGGATTAAGTTTAAAATAATTTTTACTAATTATTCAAGATTCGACAATATCCACCTAAAGAACGGTTGTAAAATGTGATGTCTTCAATTTCCGATACGTAGGAGATAGTGCAAGTTTTAAAAGAGACGAAATTCCCGTAATCCCATAAGGTATTCGCACTTTACCCCTTTTTCAGATATGTTTTTCAAACACAAAATATTTTGATAGAAAAAACCCTAAGATCATTGAAGTGATCAAAGGTTTGAATAAAAAAGGGGCAAGGCCATTTCTGACCCTGCCCAAAAGTCCGAGGAATGGTAAATATAAAAATCAAAATTTCAAATAAAATCCCAAATCCTTTTCATATAATTTTCTTTCAACAAATTTTGCACCAACCATAAGGCCATTAACCCAAACAACTTTAACGGTTTTTCGGATTTCTTTTTCTGATGGATTGTTAAGTTTAAATGTAACTTCCAATGTATCATCAGCCGAAATTGGGGATGGCATAAAACATTCAAACCGGACTCCAGACATTGAGAGATTTCTGATGATTATCTCTCCCTTTTTTCCCTGAATACTATATTCACCGGGAAGCATGACATCTTTTCGGTATTGCGTTCGAAATTCTATGGTAAACTGAAAAATCTCACCGCATTTACATTTAGCCTTAAGGTCTCTTTTCTTATTTTGGAATTTCGTTACATCTATACCTATCCCAAATAAGCATTTAGGACAATTTGCCGTTCCTTTATTATCATCCCCTATCCATACTTTGTTCATGACTTTACTTTCTTTTTACCTGTTTCAATACAAGCTCTAAATATCAACTAGCCCATTTATTTTTCTTCTTACCGTTTTTCTTGAATTGACCCGGTGGATATTTGTGTTTGTGCTCTTCGTAATGGGTGTAGGGTTTATCTGTATCCATCTCGACGGAAACATGGTCGCCAAGCCCCACTTTTATGGAATGCGGCAATGATGCGGAAATCCGCCAATTCTGCCCTTCAAGGTAGAAATATAATTCTCTGTGATCATCGTAGTAAACGCTGCAGTCAGGATAATACCGATATCTATATTTTGCCCGATATCCATGGGCCGGTGCATGAGGTGGCGGCCCTCCCTTTTTGGCATTTTTAATATCATGAGGATGCCCACTATCTGTTCCTTCACCCCATTCATAAGCTACTGATCCTCTTGTTGTATGACATGCACTGAAAGAAAATAGAAATAAGATGATAACAAGAAGAAATAAAAATTTATTTAGAGTATTACAATTCATCTCAATTCTCCTTTTATTTTTTCCAAATTTTTTACTTGTCTATTTTAGAAAACTTGGAACCCTCTATGGTGAGGTTGTACATCAAGCCCTTTTGATCGAAGGCAAAAGCGACTATCGGGTCTTTGATGTTTGTACTATCAATGGAGCCACCGATACCGACCGTTACTAAAGCAACAGATCCGTCCACGCCTGCCTT
Organism: Deltaproteobacteria bacterium; assembly: GCA_019313025.1. The sequence goes on along the minus strand of JAFDCA010000006.1, from coordinate 2,300 downwards.
CCAACCGTTACTCTTACGGAAACTTTTAAGTGCATCTTTCTTCGTAAAAACAAGGATCAGCGTTTTCTTCTGTGCGCCGAGCTGAAAGCCGAAGGAGCACGCGATGGTGCTGTAATATTCGACAGTCTTTCCGCCTATTCGTAAAGCTCCCTCGCCATATTCGCCACCGAATCCAAAACCGGCCTTATAAACGCTGGGAAACACTAAGACGCCTTTAGCTGTTTTTAAATACTCTTTGGCACCTTTTACATTTTTATAAAAGTTTTTTAGGGTCACATCAACGCTTACATTAATCTCTTTTGCAGTTGCGGCATAAGATTCTGGCAACTGAAATATTATAATGCACAAAGCCATGAGAGTTATGATGGGGAAAATTATCAAATTCTTTTTCCTGATACCTGCTCGTTTGAACTTCATTTTACTATTTCCTCTGATTTACGTTTTATTTTCAAAAAGTTATGATAATTCTATTCTAATATTTCGGTTTCATTTCAAATGATAGCATTTAGAATAGCTTAGAAAATTGTAAAACAGTAGTTTTTAACAATTATCGACAAAAAAGCCGTTATTCTTTAACAGCAATTTTACTATTTTGTAGTAATTTGGGAGGAATGAGAAATATCAGAAGACACTGCTGTCCCGTTAAGATTTTTCATTTAGGTTTTAACATTTTGAATTAATATTAAATATCTACAAATTTTAAAGGAATCGATTTGAAATTGCCCTAATTCTATTTTCGTGGTTTTTTGCAGGAAACGATGCAAAAGGAGACCTTGCGTGAATAGAGGGCAAACCATATTTTCTCAAGTAATCGATTTCCTACCTCAAAATAAATTTAGACTATGCGTTAACCGGTACAACGGTAATTACCGGGTTCGTTCTTTTACATGCTACGATCAGCTTTTATGCATGGCGTTTGCTCAACTGACCTATCGTGAAAGCCTGCGGGATATCGAATGCTGTCTTCGTGCCATGCAAGAGAAGCTTTACCATATGGGCATAAGGGGTAAAGTTTCTCGAACTACATTGGCAAAGGCCAACGAAACACGAGACTGGCGGATATACAGCGACTTTGCACAAACATTGATTCACGAAGCCCGGCAGCTTTATGTCGATGAAGATTTCGGTCTTGAGCTGAAAGAGACTGTTTATGCCCTGGACTCATCAACAATTGATCTATGTTTAACCATATTTCCATGGGCTCGGTTTCGTAGAACAAAGGCCGCCGTAAAGCTGCACACGCTTTTGGATCTGAAAGGTGACATACCAACTTTCATCTGGATTACAGATGGCAAGGTTCATGATGTTAATGTCCTTGACCACCTCATTCCGGAACCGGGTTCAATCTATGTCATGGATCGGGCCTATTTGGATTTTCGGCGATTGTACCAGCTCCATCAATGTTCGGCAATATTTGTAACGAGTTCAAAGACAAATACAAGGCTGCGACGGTTATATTCGAACAAGGTCGATAAAAGCACAGGTGTCAGGTATGACCAAATTGTCGTCCTGACAGGTTATTACAGTAAGAAAGATTATCCAGAAAAGCTGCGCCGGATAAAATATTTCGATGCTGAAAAAGGCAGATCATTCGTCTTTCTTACCAATCAATTCACTCTACCGCCCATAACAATCGCTGAACTGTATCGATACAGGTGGCGAGTGGAGATATTTTTTAAATGGATCAAGCAGCATTTACGAATCAAGAGTTTCTATGGAACGTCAGAGAACGCTGTCAAAACCCAAATCTGGATCGCGGTCTCAACTTATGTTTTGGTTGCCATCATGAAAAAAAGGCTGAAAATCGACTTGACTCTTTACACTATTTTACAAATTTTGAGCATTACTCTATTTGAGAAAATGCCCATTTTACAGGCCATCACGACCGATGGCTACAGAAACAAAATTACTAGCAACCATATCCAACTGAAATTATTTGAATCTTAACGGGACACTACTGATCAGAAGATATGACCGATGAAATATAGGAGGCAAATTGATTATTAAAACGTTGTTTGAAAAAGGTTAATCTTGATTCGACCATAAACTGTATAGCGGGCATTTTAATACATAATAGGAATTTTGGCTGAGATCTCTGGTAATCAACACAATTATCTTTAGTGATAAGATATTGAAGTATCACAGAAAAATCAATCACTTGATATTCGCACTTAAATTGCAGGTATCCAAGAGTGCCTCAACATCTGCGTATTGGAAATTACTCGAGGATAAAAACAGATCAGGTTTGTGTGTTCTCCATAAGTGATTGCAACGTTGTTTCTTTTTCAGATATGTCTTTG
>JAFDCA010000005.1 GCA_019313025.1 Deltaproteobacteria bacterium | reverse complement strand
CTTTTTTTTACCTCTGAAACTTTTCCTCTGAGATTGGCGCCCGGGTCAATCTTTCTCCATATGTATACGATTCACCCGGTTCTTTTTGTCCGGTCATAATATATTCGATATACGATCTATCATAGCCTTCCCCCCCATATATATACGCTTCCTCCACCGGGTTAGGTATGCCACAGGATGGCGGTATATCGGGCAAAAGCGGTTGGGTACCCGGATATTTTATGTGTCCGGTAAAAAAATCATATTCAAGCCGTGTTTGTCCTTCATAACTTCCGCGATCTATAATAAACTTCCTGCCATGGTCGAGTATGTCATGAACAGCCTGAAACCAAAGATCCGGCAAATCCCTGGCTTGTATCTTATGAATATACATTTTAATTCATGTTCCTAAAATCAAAAACCATTATATGTCCAACATGCTGACCTCAAGGGCATTGTTGCTGATAAAATCCCTCCGAGGTTCTACCTGCTCTCCCATGAGAACAGTAAAAATTTCATCGGTTTCAACAGCGTCTTCAACTTTTACTTGTAACAATGTCCTTTTGTCCGGATTCATAGTCGTTTCCCACAATTGGTCTGGATTCATCTCACCAAGACCTTTATAACGTTGAATGCCAAGCCCCTTTTTTCCTTCATTAATAAAGTAAGAAAGCAATTGCTCTTTATCGTCTATCCGCAGCGCATCTTTATCATCTTCTTTATTGAAAATAAAAAATGGTGGGGTGTCGTTTTTTAATATCTGTTTACTTAGTATCAGGCTCTTTTGAAAATCGTTTGAATAAATAAGGTTTCTACTAATATTTAAGGGTTTAATCTTTTTAGATAAATCGACACCTTTGAGTTCTTTTTGTTTGTTAAAAGCCGGTGTAACGGTCATTTCATAAATATCTCTTTCGTTGTTCCATATGATTTCGCTGACATGATAATCGTTTTTATTTAGTCTGTTTTTAAGATGTGACATTTTCTGTTCATCTTGTAGAAAATCTTTATTTTCAGCCCCTTCTCTAAAGAGAGTCTCAATTAGATCCGAAATAATTCCTTTGTCTTTGAATCTCGATATGATGGAAAAATATTCAGATAAATTTGCCATAAAAACATAAAGATTGTGGTCAGACAATATCTCTTCGCTTTCTCCAAATTTAACATTTTTTTTATTACAAGTCCTTTTTAAAACATAATCATTGAGTTCTCTTTCATTTTTCAGATAAATTGCATTCTTTCCTTTCCCAACCCTAAATAACGGCGGTTGTGCAATGTATAGGTAGCCATTATCTATCATCTCAGGCATATGCCTGTAAAAAAAAGTTAAAAGCAGTGTCCTTATGTGAGACCCGTCAACATCAGCATCCGTCATGATAATGGTTTTATGATACCTTATTTTCTCGATATCATATTCTTCCTGGCCGACACCTGTTCCAAGTGCGGTAATTATATTTTTAATCTCTTCACTTCGTAGAATTTTATCAAATCGAGATTTCTCAACATTTAATATTTTTCCTTTTAACGGCAAAATGGCTTGAAATTTTCTATCACGCCCCTGTTTTGCGCTGCCTCCTGCGGAGTCGCCTTCAACAATAAAGAGTTCTCTTTCTGCGGGTTCCGAAACCTGACATTCGGCAAGTTTACCCGGGAGTGTTGAATCAACAAGAGCCCCCTGTTTTCTGGCAAGGTCTCTGGCGCGTTTGGCCGCGTCTCTGGCCCGAGAGGCATCCACAGCTTTAGCAATGATTTTTCTGGCTATGGACGGATTTTCCTCTAAAAATATACTGAGCTTTTCGTTGACCAAAGATTCTACAAGACCTTTTACTTCACTGTTTCCTAATTTTGTTTTTGTTTGACCTTCAAACTGTGGAGATTTTATTCGAACGCTGATCACTGCTGTTAGACCTTCCCGAATATCGTCTCCACTGATTTTGGCTTTTAGATTTTTTGGAATGTTCTCATTGGTTAAATATTGATTAATGGCACGTGTTAATGCCGCCTTAAAGCCGATAAGATGAAACCCCCCTTCAATAGTGTTGATATTATTAGCAAAAGAAAATATTTTTTCTTTGAACGTATCATTATATTGAATAGCAGCTTCTATTTGAACGTCGTTTTTTATACCCTCCATAAATATCGGTTTGTGAAGCGGTGTGTTTATTTTATTTAAATATTTAACAAACGATACGATACCGCCCTTATAACAAAACTCACCTTTTTTATCGGAGCGCTCATCTTCTATGGTTAATCGGATTCCTTTATTCAGAAAAGCAAGTTCTCTTAATCTTCGAATGAGAATGTCATAATTAAAGTTGTCCGTTTCTAAAATTTCGGTATCAGGAACAAAATGTATTTTTGTTCCTCTTTTTTTTGTTTTACCAATAACACTCAGTTCCCTGGTCTTTTTACCTTTTTCATAAGACTGATAGTAAATTTTATTGTCGGAATAAACCTCGACTTCCATGAATTTTGAAAGCGCATTTACCACTGAAACACCCACTCCGTGAAGTCCACCAGAGACTTTATATGAGTAATTATCGAATTTACCGCCTGAATGAAGTTTTGTCATAACAACTTCAACAGCGGGCACATTCTCTGATTTTTGGATACCTACAGGTATTCCCCTTCCGTTATCTTCAACACTGACACTGTTATCCGTGTGAATAATCACCTTTATCAAATCACAATAACCCGCCATCGCTTCATCAATACTGTTATCCACGACTTCGTAGACCAGATGGTGAAGTCCTTCAATACCAATATTCCCGATATACATCGCCGGTCTTTTTCTGACCGCTTCAAGTCCTTCAAGAACTTTTATTTGATCAGCGCTATATACATTTTCTTCTGTTTTCATATTCTCATCGGCATGATGACACTTAAATATGTATCATCGTTTTCCCCTTCAATTAAACACGGCTTTTCTTTATCAAGTATATTAACAACAACATTTTGAGTATCAATTACGCCTAATATCTCTATGATGTATCTCGGATTAAAGGCAACTTCAATGGGATCGCCTTTATAGTCAATAGCCATATCTTCTTTTGATTCACCCAAATCAGGATTTGTTGTGGTAATAGACATATTGTCTTTTTTAAAATTAAAAATGACGCCTTTGTAGTCCTCAGAAGATAAAATAGACATTCTTTTAAGCATCATCAAAAACTTTTTTCTGTCTAAAAGGATTGCGTGAGAAGGCCCTCTTTGTATGATATCACCATATTCTGGAAAATCTCCTTCAAGAAGTCTTATAATGACGGTCTCATAATCCTTTTTGATAATAAAATTATTATTTTTAACACCAATCTGAACGGTTCCTGAAGTATCTAAAAACTTTATAACTTCATTCATTCCCTTTTTGGGAATAATTATACCGGGATCCTGGGGCAGTTGTATGTCTTTTTCATAAATACAATCTGCTTTTGAAAGTCGGTTTCCATCAGTTGAAACCATTCTCACAACATTTTTATTCTCTTTATGAATAATTTCAAAATATATTCCAGTGATATGAGTCCTTTTTTCATCAGGAGTCCCGGATATAATGACTGTTTTTTCAATCATTTTTCTAAGAATTTCAGAATCGATGGTAAAAAAGTTGACATCTTCTATTATTGGCGTTTCTGGAAAATCGCTGGGATTTAACCCTACCATATTGTACTCAACATTATTATTTCCTATTTTTATCCAATAGTTATCAGATTCACTAACTTGTATTTCTTCACTAGGAAACTCTCTGACGATTTCGTAAAACTTTCTTGAATTTATCGTTAAAACCCCTTGTTTTTCTACACTTGCCGGATATACGCCTTCGAAACCTGTTTCAAGGTCCGTTACAACCAGCATGATTCCTTTATCCGTTGTCTTTATTAGAATGTTTGTTGTAATGGCCAAGTTGCTTTTTCGCCCGGTTATACCTTGTACTTTGGACAGTGTGTCGAGAATATCGCCTTTTTGAATTTTAAACTTCATAATCTATTCCTTATTTATTTATATAGATATATAATAATATTGAAGGATTGTTCATAACGCCAATAATTTTATAATTTACTTAAATAACAAAAGAAAAGTGTATTTAAATTGTTAGAAAAAAGTTTAAAATAAAATAAAATTTATCGATTATAAAACACACAAAATTTGCTGTTAATAAGTAGTTATTTATTGGAAAAATATCAATATAAAAAAGGATTGTTATAATATGTGTTTAAAAGCGATGTAAAACTTTTAAAAATACTATATATAGTGCTTATTTTTATTTGATATAAGTATATATACCGTTTATAAGAATGTTACAAGTGTTTTTACCTTGTATTTATCAATAAACGAATCGTAAAGAAAGAGTTATGAAATTTATCGCTGATTTTCATGTTCATTCCCGTTTTTCCAGAGCAACGGCAAAAAATCTGGATTTGGAAAATATTTATATTTCAGCTCAACTTAAAGGGGTATCGGTTGTAGGAACCGGTGATTTTACTCATCCGGGATGGTTTGCTGAAATTAAAGAAAAACTAAGACCAGCGGAACCCGGATTGTTTAGGTTAAAAGGTGACATTTCAAAATTATGCGACAAAAAAGTTCCAAAATCATGCCGCGGAGAAGTGCGTTTTATGTTGGTTTCGGAAATAAGCAATATATATAAAAAAGATAATAAAACCCGAAAAAACCATAATCTCGTGTTTCTATCCGATTTAAATCAGGTTGAAGACTTTAATTCTAAATTAGATAAAATTGGAAATATAATATCCGATGGAAGACCCATACTGGGCCTTGATGCCAAGGACCTTTTAGAAATACTTCTTGAAACATCTGATGAGTCGTTTTTTATCCCGGCACACATTTGGACACCATGGTTTTCACTATTTGGTTCAAAATCAGGTTTCGATTCTATAGAGGAATGTTTTGAGGATCTAACACCGTTTATATTCGCCGTTGAGACAGGCCTGTCATCAGACCCGGCGATGAACTGGCGAGTATCCGCACTGGACGGCCTTACGTTGGTATCAAATTCTGATGCCCATTCGCCATTAAAATTGGGAAGGGAGGCCAATCTTTTTAATACCGACATGTCGTTTTCAGCCATAAAGTCTGCTATTGAAAGTGGTGATCCAGAGAAATTTTTAGGCACATTAGAGTTTTTTCCAGAAGAAGGGAAATATCACCTTGATGGACATAGAAATTGTGATGTTCGTTCATGGCCCAACAAAACAAGGGAACAAGACGGAATCTGCCCAAATTGTGGAAAACCGATGACGTTGGGTGTTTTATACCGGGTGGAAGAACTTGCAGATCGATCGGAAGGCACTAAACCCATCAAATATCATCCTTATTACCATATCATTCCCCTTGTGGAGATCTTATCCGAAGTTCTAAAAGTAGGTCCTAATTCAAAAAAAGTGATGGAAAATTACAGAAATTTACTCGAAAAACTTGGACCTGAATTTGACATCTTAACGATGTTAAAAAAAGATATTATAGACACTTCAGGACTTCCCTTGTTGGGTGAAGCCATCACAAGGGTGCGCCAAAATAAAATCTCTCTTGTACCCGGATATGATGGAGAATTTGGTACAATAAAAATTTTTAGCAAAGATGAACGAAATAAACTTAAAGGACAAAAACCTCTTTTTATTATACATTCTACCGATTCACCATCAAAGAAAAGAAGGAAAAGAAACCAACAGATTAAACCCCTTATACCTTCTAATATGAATATCAAAGATAAACCGGAAAAATCTGTCGAAAATAAATTTAAAAACATCGAATTAAACAGAGAACAACAACAGGCTGTGGAACATGATGGGGGTGCACTTATCATTATTGCCGGCCCTGGAACCGGAAAAACACACACCCTCACTCAAAAAATCGCATATCTTATACGAAAAAAGAAGGTTTCGGCACAGAATATCCTTTCGGTGACCTTTACGAATAAAGCGTCTCAGGAAATGCGCCAGCGACTTGAAACCATCTTAGGTAGATCGAAAATGGAGCCTTTTATAGGAACTTTTCACAGTCTTTGCTTTCATATTTTAAATAATTTTGAAAAAAAATCTTATGCGATTATTGATGAAAAAGACCGGGAGTTATTGCTTTTAGATGCTATCAACCGTGTTGAAGAGATGGGTATTCAGGTACAGACAAAACCAAGGATATTGTTAGAAAGGATAATATCCGCCAAACAAAACATACTTGACTCCGAAAAATGGTCGGGTATCATACCGTCTAAAAACAATGATATTTTTCAAATTGTATATCAATCGTATCAAAACTTATTGGAAATACAAAAGTTTTACGATTATGAAGATCTTATTTTTAAAACCGTTCGAATACTTGAAACAGAAAATCAGGTTGCGGTTTCTTATCGGACGCTTTTTAAATATATTTTTGTGGATGAATATCAAGATTTAAATCATGGTCAATACAGAATTATCAAATCCCTTGCCCCGCCAGGTGTTGAAAAAAATATTTGTGTGGTTGGCGATCCAAACCAGTCGATTTACGGATTTAGAGGATCAAGTGTTCAATATTTCAAAAGATTCATCAAAGACTATCCGGATGCCCAAATTATAAAACTAACACAAAATTACAGATCCACCCAGACCATTCTCGATGGATCGTATCAGGTGATTAAATCTCAAGATAAAGATACATTGCAAGAACGTATTTATTCAGAAATTGATGGTCCAAAAACAATTTGTGTTTTCGAAACCGATTCTGAAAAAGCAGAGGCTGTGGCTATCGGAAAAACCATAGAAAAGCTAATTGGAGGAATCGGTTTTCATTCCATTGATTTTGGCATGGTGGACGGTGAGCACGATGCAAGAAACAAAAGTTTTTCAGATTTTGCCGTGTTGTACCGCACTTCAGAACAAAACAGGGTTTTGTCAGAGGTTTTCAGCCAAGCAGGAATACCATATCAAATCGTAAGTAGAGAAAACGTGTTCAACACTAAATATATCAGCGAGTTGATTTCATTATTAAAAGTCGTCGAAGGAACGGGTGGTTATGCAGACTTTGATAGAAGTGTAAAAATAATAACGCCAACCATTGGTCGTAAGGGTATTCAAATATTTAAAAACTGGGGTTATCATAACGGTTTTTCACTAAAATCAGCGCTGATGAATGCACGCAGGTTTCCCATCAGTAAAATGGGGAAAGTAAACCAAATAAAACTTGGAGATGTCTTACATAAAATTTTCGAAATAAGAAAAAAGACAAAACAATTGTCCGTAGAACAAAAGCTTTTGTTTTTATTGGAAAACACCAAAGTATCGACATTCAGCGATTGGAGCCGAAAAACAGACGACACCTTTAAACATATTATCGATATGTTTAAAACTGTTGGTTCTTACACCACAAACGATATGGCGATAGCTGCACTACAAACAGACACAGACATATACAACCACCAATCGGAAAGTGTTGCATTAATGACCATACATACAGCCAAAGGGCTTGAATTTCCGATAGTTTTTGTTGTCGGATGCGAAAACGGACTGTTGCCGTTTCAACCATCGGGTGGCGTTGTGTCTGATATCGAAGAGGAAAGACGGCTTTTTTATGTTGCCATGACGCGGGCAAAGGAAAGGCTCTATCTTACTTTTGCAAAAAAAAGAAAAAGATTCGGAAAAACCAAGAAACGAACGCTATCGTCCTTTGTCCAACAAATTGAAAAAAAATTGCGAATACACGATGCCCCCATTCAAGGGAAAAAACCCCGCACAGGCCCGTTGCAGCTCAAATTATTCTGAATTTTGGGTAACAAGTGTTCAGGTTAGCGCGGTGCACAATATCCGTTGGGAATTCCTTTTGGGGAGAGAACAATTTGCCATAACTGGTTATATCTCGCACGAAAGGTTCCGGCCAAGGCCAAAAGATAAAATTTCCACATTCGGTAGAAACGCTCACCATATTTGTCTTTAATATCATTCCAGTTGTTGTGAAAATTTTGAAACCAGTGCATCAGTGTTTTGTCATAATCCGACCCGAAATTGTGCCAGTCTTCAAGGACGAATAAATTTTCAATGGCGTCAATAATTTGTTTTGCTGAAGGCAAGACAGAATTAGGAAAAATATATCGGTTGATCCATGGATCAACTTTTTTGTTAGAATAGTTACTGCCGATGGTTTGCAGAACAAATATTCCGTTTTCTTTAAGGCATCT
>JAFDCA010000004.1 GCA_019313025.1 Deltaproteobacteria bacterium | reverse complement strand
TTTGGTCCCCCATGGCAAATTTTGCAATTAACTCTTTGAGCGAGCGCAATCCTTTTCCAAACAAAGCGGATATTTTTACGTTGGGTATGTTATTCCATGCCTCGGGAATTTCAGGTTTAAAGTTATCCGCAACCAGATCAATTTTATTTATCACCAGTATCATCCGTTTGTCATCGATGGTCTGAAATATTTTTTTATCCTCCACATTAAACGGGTCACTTGCATCAATCATAAAAAGTATCAAATCCGAATCATGAATGTAGTCTTTGGTCTTTTCAATACCGATAACTTCAATCGGATCTTTTGTTTCGTGAAGTCCGGCGCCATCTGCTATAATAACGGGTATCCCATGAATATTCAAAGTTTCTTGAATTAAATCTCTCGTCGTTCCGGGAATGGGGGTAACAATAACGCGATCATTCTGTATCAACCGGTTCATTAGGCTCGATTTGCCGACATTTGGCCTGCCGACCACAATCATTTTTAGACCGTCTCTTAAAACATGCATATTTTCATATTGTTCGACCAGGTCTGATAACTCATCAATCACCGCCTTGTCCAAAATTTGACGAATGGATTCCGCATTGATAACATCTTCAACATCTTCCGGAAAATCTATAGCAGCTTCCACCTGTGTTAAAATGTCAATCAGCGCATTTCTTATGGATTCAATTCGGTTTTTTAAATCCCCCTTGATCTGTGAAGTTGCAATTTCAAGCGCTTTTTCGGTTCTGGAATTGATAATGTCAATAACTGCTTCAGCCTGGGTAAGATCAATTCGGCCACTAAGATAGGCTCTTTTTGTGAATTCACCGGGCTCGGCCAGCCTGGCACCTTTTTGTAACACCAAATTCAAAATCGACGCCATTACAATATAGCCTGAATGTGAATTTATCTCGACAACATCTTCTCTGGTGTATGTTCGGGGAGCTTTCATTGCAGACAGAAGAACTTCGTCCAGCACTGTTCCTGTTTCAGGATTCACAATATGGCCGTGATATAGGCGGTGTGACTTTATTGGAAAAGAGAAGGTGTCACCTCTAAGATGATCTTGATCCCACGACGCTTGAGGTCTTTGAAAAATTGCTTTCGCTATAGAAAAAGCGTCTTTACCGGAGATTTTAATAATTCCGATACCGCCGCTTCCTATGGGCGTTGCGATGGCGGCGATAGTATCATATTCCATTTTTATAATATAATGATCACTTTGTATTTAAGCACCGTGCGATAATGAAGCCTGAAAAATTTTCCCTTTCCTCGCAAGCGAAGAAAAACAAATTTGTTTCGGACCGCTATCCCAAGCGCTTTTCAGTCACTTTCAGGTGCGAAGCTTAAGTGAGTAGTTTTTTCTTTCGGGGTGAATTTTTCTTTGGAAATATCAAAAGTTTTCTTAAAAGTCCCTCCCCCTTACTTTGGGTTCTCACCATGCTATCATCTTTTAAAGCAATGTGTACAATTCGCCGATCATGAGAATTCATTTGGCCCATTGTCGCTGGTTTTCCAGTTCGCTTAACCTTCTCAGCGAGTCTAAACGCCGTTTTTTCTAAGCCTATGCGCCGTTTTTCCAAATATCCTTCGACATCTACCTGAATTCCAATACGTTCTTTTCCTTTCTTATTAACAATTTTTTCAACGATATATTGAATAGACTCAAGCGTTTGTCCTCGCTTGCCAATAAGAATGGCAGAGTTCCCGCCTTTTATATTGAAGAACAATCGATTTGATTGCTCTTCAATCGAAATGGTTGCTTCTGTGGTAATCAAATCGATGATTCGCTGAAGGGCCTCCCTACCAATTTCTTTTGGATCATTCTCTGGAAGGGAAAGTTCTATATCATCAATTGCGGCATCTGTTTGAAGGTCTGTATTCTTTAAGGCTTGATCCAAAGAAGCCTTCTTTTGCTTTTGTGTATTCGAATCCTCAATTTTAAATTCTTGAGATTTTTTCGGCAGGGTAACACGAATACGCGCTTTTTTGGTGCCCACCAACCCAAAAATTCCGGTGGACCCATAGGAAATAACATCATGCTTGAGTTTTTCCTTGGGTATGTTTAATTCTTCACAGGCTTTTTTCACTGCCATTTCAACATTTTTGTCTTCAAACTCCAAGCTGGGTGACATTTTTAAACCTCCGTTATTAAACGTTTTTCTTCGTGATATAATACTGCTGGGCCACGGATATGATATTGTTTACAAGCCAATATAGAACAAGCCCCGAAGAAAAATTGATAAAAATTACCGTAAAAACAATCGGCATCATCATCATCATTTTCGCCTGAGTCGGATCCCCTGCCGGTGGTGACATTTTTTGCTGAATAAACATGGTCACTCCCATAATTATGGTCAAAACAGGTATGCCGTATGGCGCCTGCATAAATGGAATTGAAAAATCGAATCGAAAAAGACGATCCGGAGCTGACAGATCATTGATCCACCAGAAAAACGGTGCGTGTCTTAATTCTATGGCTTCATATAACATTCTATAAAGCGCAAAAAAAACAGGAATCTGCACCACCATTGGAAGACATCCGCCCAGGGGATTAACCTTATAGGTTTTATACAACCCCATCATTTCTTCATTCATTTTTTTCTTGTCATTTTTATATTTCTCTTTAATTTCCGCCATCAATGGTTGAATCTTTTTCATTTCAGCCATTGACTTGTAGCTTTTATTTCCCAGCGGCCACAGAAGAATTTTGGTAAGTATGGTCAAAATGACAATGGCAACACCATAGTTGGGAATATAATCATATATAAAATTCATTATCCAGACACATGGTTTGGCAAGTATATCAAACATGCCGAAATGGACGGCTTTGATGAGGTCATAATCCACGGATTTTAGAACTTCCATGCTTTTCGGCCCGAAAAACAATTTGTACTTAAAAACATACTGATCATTAGAATTAATCGCTTGTTCGGACTGAACATAGGTATTCTTCAGGATCTTATCGTCATTAAAGCTTAGGTGTATGCTGGCATCCTCAGCTTTATCCGGCACGACGGCAGACATAAAATAACGATCTTGAATCGCTATCCATGTTAATTTTCCAGAATACACATCCTTCTTTTTTATTTTTTTTATTTTAATTTGCTCTAGTTTATTGTTGATGAGTGCGCTCGGCCCTTCAAAGCCATACCTGCTCACGTCGTCCGGTGTCTTTTTTAATAAAGATATTGTAAGATTGTCTTTAATCGTCTGGTCGGAACCGTTTTTAATAGTAACGTCAAGGGCAATCAAATAGGTTTCTGGTGAAAACACATATGTCTTTTCAACAACAACCCCCTTGGGAGATGTCCATGTAAAAGAGATCTCTTTGGGTGTATTCTTAATATCTACGGAATCCTTCTCGAGATTCGCCGAAAACATCGCCTCCTCGATTCCCTGAAGGTCATTACCGGCAAATCCGATCCTTACCGTTCCTTGGGACAAATCGGGATTTATCATGTCAAGTAAGGGGGAATCGTTATCAATGGATTCTCGATATTTGTTGAGGACAAAACTTTTGAATACAGCGCCTTTTTCTGAAATCTTTACTGTGTAAAGGGGTAGGTTTACGGTTATCGTTCGTGAAGGCTTCATCGGCTCTAAAGCAACGTCTGTTAAAGGTGGTGTTGTCTTTAAAGGTGTGGTTTCTGTTGGTGTCTTTTCCTCTTTTGTAACCACTGACGTTTTATTGGACGGTTGTTCCGCTTGAATGGCATCTTGGGGAAGTTTTTCCTTTGGTTTTTCAACAAAAAAAGAATTCCAAACAATAAAAACAAGCAAAGACAGCCCTATTGCAATAAACAATCGCGCGTGTTCCATTATCCTCTATCCTCTCCAAAGTTCAATACAATACATTAAAAATTCTGTTCAAATAAATTGAATTGTCGGCATGTTCGGGTTAAGAGGAGCAAAATCTATGTAGGATTGTGCGAAGGCGGGTAAATACATTTCCCTCCTGAATCGGCATCCTTATGTTTCGAACCTGTCTTATCGTGTTGTCATTTACACTTATTTATGGGACAGGGTCGATTCCTCCCGGATGATAGGGATGACACTTTAATATTCTTTTCAAAGCAATAAGAAATCCCTTGAGAAGTCCGTAGCGCAAGATAGACTGATAGGCATACTCAGAACAGGTTGGATAAAAACGGCATGCAGGAGTCAGCATTGGAGACAATATGAATTGATATGCCCTAATGGCAATAAGCGCCGGTATCATAACTGTTCTGTTAATGCTCTAAGCTCCTGGAAATATTTTTTATAACGTCTTTCAGGGATAGAAAGGCCTGCTCCGATGATAGATCCGCGGCTCTCTTTTTAGCGATAATATTAATATCCCAATGACCTGTAATAATGTGCCTGTTTAGCCGAAAAAATTCTCGCGAAAAGCGTTTAATCCTGTTTCTTGTAGGGGCATTTCCTACTTTTTTCGCTACCGTGACACCAAGGCGAGTTCGTTGAGATCGACCTGGAAAGAACATGACAATATAATGTCTGTTTTGTGTTTTCTCCCCCAAAATAGACAATTTAAGAAATTCAGAGCGTTTTAATATTCTGTCCGCCTTGGTAAAACAAAATCGCAAAAGAGACTCCTCTGTTTAACCCTTTGTTCTTTTTAGTTTATTTAATCGAGCAACTTTTTTCATACCGACAAACGGGCCCTGCCTTTTGCTCTGCGTCTGTTGATAATCTTTCTGCCTTGCTTTGTCGACATCCTTTTCAAAAACCCGTGTGTTCTTGCCCGCTTGACCCTGCTTGGTTGATACGTTCGTTTCATAATATAGAATCCTTATTCATTCGCAAGATGCTTTTTCCACACCTTGAAAAAAAGTGTTTATATAAATTAAACCGAATTTATAAATCATATGATAACCCGGTTGTCAAGCTTCAAACCGCACCAAAAATCCAAAATCATATATTTAATTTCTTTCAAACAAAAAAAAGAATATTCAACCCCTTTTTATTCCTTGATAATTTCAAATATATTGAACTCTTCCATATGAAGCTTGGGGTCTGGATATATGACGATTTGCCTCCCGATCATTTGCTCAACAGCAACGATAATATGACTTTCCTCACCATAAAGAAGTTCGGCAATTTTAGGGTTTACTCTCAGGCTGACTTTGACCCCTATCATGTCTCTCGATTCACGAAGAATTTCCCTAAAAATATTATAACATATTGTCTGTTTGGAGATAAGATACCCTTCTCCATCACAATAAAAACAAGGTTCGCACAGCATCCTTGTCAATGGTTTTCTAATCCGTTTTCGAGTCATTTGTATCAGCCCCAACTCTGATATGGGTAGAACATGGGTTTTGCTTCGATCTTTTTTTAACGCTTCCTTTAGTGCATTAAATACTTTCTCCTGATTCGATTTTTTTTCCATATCGATAAAATCGATAATAATAATACCCCCGATATCCCGAAGACGAATTTGATAGGCAATTTCTTTAACAGCCTCTAAATTGGTTTTTAGAATCGTTTCCTCCAGATTATGTTTTCCGACATATCGGCCGGTGTTTACATCGATGGCCACCAGCGCCTCTGTGTGTTCGATTACGATATATCCACCGGATTTCAACCACACCTTCTTTTTTAATGCGCGTGAGATATCGGCCTCTAAATTAAATGAATCAAAAATCGGCTCCAATCCCTCATAAAACTCCACGGATTCTTTAAGGCTTGGCATGAATTCATCAAGAAATTTTAAAATAGATTCATATCCGGAACGAGAATCTATGATTAATTTTTCAGCTTCATGTAATAAAAGATCCCTTACCGCACGGAGACTAATGGCCACCTCTTTGTGTAAAAGAAAGGGCGCCGGAGCTGTTGGGTATTTCTGTTGAATACTCTCCCACAAGTTGTTGAGGAACCCCATCTCATATTTAAGCTTCTCTTCCTGAACACCTTCTGCTGCAGTTCGAACAATATAACCGAAAGTATTTTCACGGACAGATTCAACGGTAGCCTTTAAACGATTTCGCTCGGTGTCATCTTCTATTCGCCTGGATATCCCAATATGTTCCGATGATGGCATCAGCACAAGAAATCGCCCGGGAAGGGATATGTGCGTTGTCAGCCGTGCGCCCTTTGAACCCATGGGAGCCTTGGCGGCTTGAACCATCATTTCTTGTCCTTCAGTGATAAGTTCTTCAATCTGTCTGTCACGACGAATCGACGACATATAAGGATTATAAGGAATGCCTTCTTCTGTATCATTGTCGTTATTTAAAAAATCTTCAATGGGGCTATAATTTCCACCAATGACATCGGTTACATAAATAAAAGCGGCCTGCTTTAGTCCTATATCTACAAAGGCAGCCTGCATGCCCGGAAGTACCCGCTGCACCCTTCCTTTGTAAATATTTCCGGCAATATCTGAGGCATCTCCCCGTTCTATGAAAAGTTCAGCAATGTTTCTATCTTCTAGAAGTGCGACCCTGGTTTCATGATCAGCAACATTGATGATGATTTTTTTATACATGTTTTTTCCTGTTCTTTACATTATTGTTTAACAACCGTCGCCTGTTTTGTCTCTTCTTTGGATAATCCGAAAACCTTTTCAAGAACCTCAAAAGGTCTCAACGTCTTCCCGGGTTCCGATCGGAGTATCATCCTCAGTCGATTCGGTGCAGGCAATGTCAGATTTATCACCATCTCTTTTAGGTTTATCTTTTTGCTTCTCCCTTTTCGATTGAACCGCGTAACTATGAATTCTGACATCTTTTTAAAATGGTTCATTTTTTCTTTATCAAAAGAACCGTTCTTTGAAGTTACCATGTAAACAACCGGCTCAAATGGTTTATTCGAAGACGTTGTCGAGGCAATATGACAATCAATAACTCGCAATCCTTCCGGAAGATGTCGGTTTAAGCCATTTATGATGGTTTGTGATTTTATATTGTCATGAACGTATAAAGAAAATACCTCCTTCAAACTCTCTAATCCGATGGGAAGGGCATCTTCAAAGGATATCAAAGGCTTCGGATGATAGCCTTCTGAATATTTTACCGGTATACCCGCACGTCGGATCGCACGAAAAAAGATTTTAACCATTTCAAGATGTCCAAAATATTTTGCTTGATCCAGCTTAGAAAATGATATCTTTAATTTTTTATAACCTATTGGTTTATGATCGTCTTGAATAAAATTGTTAACCATATCTTCGTTGCGGTCATTAAATACTATGGGTTTAACAGCTTCAAAATCACACGCTCCGCATTGGTTACAATCGCCATTTCGACAATCGTCTGTGGTGACACCCTCTATCGATTTATTCCGTTCGCTTATTAAATAATCTTTTGACACCCTGGTATCAATATGATCCCAGGGTAAAGGTTCAATCGTATTTCTAACACGAGATGTAAAAAAATCAATATCAACAGATTCATCTAAAAAAGACGCGACCCATGACTCATATCTAAACTTGTCACTCCATCCGTCAAATCTACACCCTTTGTTATATGCCGTCATGAGCAAACGATAAAAACGACGGTCTCCTCGGGCAAAAAGTCCTTCAATAATACTGACTTCGGGGTTCTGCCACTTGAGTCGAACGCCGGGTATTTTTAGTTTCTTCTTTAACCAGTTAATTTTATGTTTTGATTCGTCTAATGAAATTTGAGTCGACCATTGAAAGGGAGTGTGAGGCTTTGGAATAAACGTTGCTATGCTGATGTTTATTTGTCCTTTTCCTCTGTTTTTCCGGTTAACCGCTTTGAGTTTTTTTACAAGATCGACGATCGCCTCTAAATCGTCGTCCGTTTCTGTGGGTAGGCCGACCATAAAATAGAGCTTAACAACCTGCCAACCCAATAAAAACGCATCGTTCACCGTGTCTAGGATTTCTTTTTCGGTTATATTTTTATTAATCACGTCTCGAAGTCTCTGACTTCCTGCTTCCGGCGCTATAGTAAAGCCTGTTTTTCTGACTTTTTTTACAAGATTCATCAGATTGGGAGTTAATGTTCCAGCCCTTAAAGAAGGAAGGGATATCGCAATGCGCTGATTCGCATAGCGTGACATCATGCGATCCATTAATGGCAAGATACAACTATAATCCCCAGTACTTAAAGATAAAAGTGATATGTCTTCAAAACCGGTGGCGGCAATGGAAGCATCTGAAATCAAAAGCAGCTTTGTTAAAGATCTTTCACGGACCGGTCGATATATCATCCCGGCCTGGCAGAACCGACACCCTCTGGTGCACCCTCTTGATATTTCGAGTCTTAAGCGATCATGAACTGGTTTACCGTATGGAATTATCGGTGAATCGGGAAAAGGCTCTTCATTAAGATCACGAACAATCGCTTTTTTAATTTTACCGTAATCCGGATATTTTGGCGTGAGCGCCTGAAAACCCTGGTGATCAAATTCCAGATTAAAAAACGACGGGATATAAACACCTTCAATGTGAGACCATCGTCTCAAAAGGGTTTCTTTGTCGCGATTTTCCTCTGCCTTCCATTCAAGCCAGGTCTGGCACATTTTTATGATGACTTTTTCACCATCCCCAATTACCATGGCATCAAAAAACTCTGCCACCGGCTCTGGATTACATGTGCAAGGACCACCTGCAACAACAAATGGGAATGAACCGTCCCGCTGTCGCGATAGAAAAGGAATGCCGGATAAGTCCAATATGGCGAGTATATTTGTATAATTGAGCTCATAAAGAAGGCTAAAACCGATAATATCAAACGTGTTTAACGGTTTTTTTGATTCCAGCGAAGTAACCGGCAGCCTGGATGATCTAAGATATTCCTCCAAATCGGGTGCAGGTGCAAACACCCTTTCAGCAGCGATCTTTGGGTGGTCGTTAAGGATATGATACAGAATCTGAATTCCGAAATGAGAGGTTCCGATCTCATAAAGATCCGGAAAAGCAAGTGCAAAACATAAGTCTATTTTGCTGTGATCTTTTTTAATGGTGTTGATTTCAGAGCCTAAATATCGGCTGGGTTGTTCTACAAGGGGTAAGATATCTTGTATGCTTTCTATGCTCATGATATATACTTATTAAAAATTTAGCTTTTTGAAATTTAATCTTGTCAAAAGCGCTTTTAACATCGACTGGTTTTAAAAATCTAATTGGTTACTATTTTTTATAAATGACACCGCTTAAATTTCCATGGGAAATATGGGGTGTAAAAATTTTATTCTTTTTATCGTATTATACCGGAGTTCAAAATGCCAGCAATAAAATCTCAAAATAATCTCCTTGTCCCTTCGGCAATTTTGCTTTTTGTTTTATTGAGCCTGTGTTGTCTGATCACCCCGAACAACATATATGCTCAAAATTTAAGGGAAAGTGCGGTTGTGAAAGCCATTCAAAAAGTCAGCCCCGCAGTGGTAAACGTAAGCTCGGAGTTTGAGGTTCGCAAGCGCGTAAATCCATTTTACGGGTTTGGAATGGATCCTGGTTTCGAATCTTTTTTCAGGGATTTTTTTGACCCGGGTTTCGAACAAAAATATAAACGAAGCAGTCTGGGATCCGGAGTCATTATTGATGGCAAACGGGGATTTATTCTTACCAACAAGCATGTCATCGTAAAAAGTTCAACCATTACTGTTGCCTTAAAAGACGGGCGAGAGTTTAAAGCGCAAATTATTGGTGCAGATCCTGATTCCGATCTTGCGGTGTTAAGTATTGCTTCCAAGGGAGATCTCCCGGCAATTGAAATGAGTAATTCCAACAATCTTATGATCGGTGAGACAGTGATCGCCATCGGAAATCCTTTTGGTTTCTCAAATACCGTAACAACAGGTGTTATCAGCGCCACAAATCGGAGCATAAAGGTTGACGATACATTCTACCATGATTTTATCCAGACGGACGCCTCCATTAATCCGGGAAATAGCGGGGGGCCGCTATTAAACATCTATGGCGAGCTTATCGGTATTAATACCGCCATATATGCCAAAGCCCAAGGAATCGGTTTTGCCATACCCATAAACAAAGCCAGAAGGATTGTTACAGATCTTATTAAATACGGGGAGGTTATACCGGCTTGGATCGGTGTTACCGTTCAAAATTTGGATGATGAACTGGCCCAATATCTTAACGCGACGGCAGTCAAAGGTGTATTGGTTAAGAAAATTGAAACGTCTGGTCCTGCTTTTAAGGCCGGTATTCAAGTTGGAGATATTATACAATCTATCGAGCCTCGAAATATTCTTTCTCAAAACGATTTTAATACAGCCATGAGCAACATTTCTGCCGGAGAAACCATTAATATAAAGATATGGAAGAATGGCAAAACAAAAGAAATTTCTGTGAAATCTTCATCATTTCCAATGGCGCTGGCTTTGGATCTGGCTCAAAATATCCTCGGAATCACCGTACAAAATCTTTCTAAGAAAAATCGTTATATTTACAAAACATATACTACGGAAGGAGTGGTGATTACTGAAATTAGTGGCAATTCATATCTCGCCCGTATCGGGGCAAGACCCGGGGATATTATTCGACAGATGGATGATTTAACAATAAATAATATAGATGATTTTAAAAAGGCGATTGTTAAATACCGAAAGAAAAATTCTTTGGTTATCGTTTTACAGCGCCAGGATCAGCTTTACAACATAACGATTAAGCTATAATCCATACAAGCGTGTTATTATGGAGGCTATGATAAAAAAAACAAAAATCGCAACCCTTCTTCAATCAAAAACCCCTATGGATCCTGTCCTTATT
>JAFDCA010000003.1 GCA_019313025.1 Deltaproteobacteria bacterium | reverse complement strand
ATTTTTTTTTCTTCAAATTTGGTTACACCTTTTTCAAGTTGCTGGCGTTGCTTAAATTGGAATGCCTGAACACGAACATAATGGGTTCTTGGATAATTCAATGTTGAATTATTTGTAAAATTTAACTATGGATAATGTCCTTTTGAGAATTGACCTTTAAATAATCCATTATTACATATCCGAGGTAAGCGTTCAAGCCTCAATATTTGTTTAAATTTTCATAAAGTTGTTGAATCTCCGAGATGTTATATTATCTTATAAAAACCCTTAAAATAAGATTACTCAATATTCCGGCCGCGACATCGTCCAAAACAATTCCGATTCCCCCTGAAAATTTATTTTCTAAAAAACGGATCGGATAAGGTTTCCAGATGTCCAGCGTCCTAAATACCAAAAATCCCGCAGTCACCGAAATAATGTTAAAAGGCAGGCCGAATAATGTCAAGACAATGCCTGCAATTTCGTCAATAACAATGCATCCGGGGTCATCTGTCTTTAATACCTTTTCAGCCTCACTGGCAATCCATATGGCACTCAAGATAAATAATAGGATCAATAAAACAGCAACCGAAACATTGATTTTCGAAAGAAAAAAACAAAGGGGGAGCCCAAGGGCAGATCCAAAAGTGCCGGGAGCAACAGAGATGTTCCCGATATAACAACCGGTCGCGAGAAACATGACCGATTTCTGTTTAAAATTCATTGCTTGTCTCTATATTCTGGCACTTTTTTTTTGTCAAGAAATATGAAACCCTGCGAGCCGTGCAAAATTTAGGGATTAATTTCAATTGAACGAAAAAGCTTATGGTATAAACAACATTGCTGACACTGCTAACCGTTTGAGTTTTGACTCCGATTTGTTTGTGCGAGAATGGTATCATAAACCACCCTGATGGGAAGGTTCTTCTCAAGGGCGATGTTTTTGCAGATCTCATATTCAGGCACAATTCGTAGACGGCCGTCCAATTCGGTGATCTGTTTTGCCGCTATTTCACCGTAAACCGTTTTCACTATAATCCTCTCACGGGCAAGCATCCAACGTTTGGCATGATAGTACCTTACACCCAGCGAGCTGCTTTCAGACAAGATACACGCCGTCAACAATTCGCGGCAGTTTTCCGTGCACAATACTTGAACCATCGTCGCCGGCCTGTTTTTTTTCATGAAAACCGGAATCCAGTAAACATCCAGTGCACCTTTTTCAAAGAGCCGCTCCATCAAGAATCCGAACATTTCCGGGTTCATATCGTCAATGCAGGTTTCAAGTATGACAATCTGGTCGGTTTGATATATGCCAATCCCTGTTTCCGAGTTGGTTGTTTCGGTTCCAAGAACAATCCTCAATAGATTCGGCTGTGATTCCAGTTCACGTTTTCCAGCACCATAACCTATTTTTTCAATAATCATTTCAGGCATTTCTTTAAAAGCCTCTGCGAGGGTGGAAACAATCGCCGCGCCGGTGGGCGTTACCAGTTCATGTGGGATTTTTGTGCCGTAAATCGGAACACCTTTAAGGATACCGAGGGTTGCTGGGGCTGGAATCGGAAGCGTTCCATGTTGACAGGTGACGAATCCTCTACCAACAGGGATGGGCGAAGCAATGACGCTATCAATATTGAAATAATCAACGCATAGGGCGGTTCCTACGATATCAACCAAAGCGTCAATTCCCCCCAATTCATGAAAATGGACTTTTTCCTTGGGGCATCCGTGAATGAAAGCTTCGGCATCTGCAATCTTCTCAAAAATATCAAGACTCCTTTGTTTGACTCCGGAGAACAGCGGGCTATTCTCTATGATGGATTTAATGTCTTTATAATGCCTTGATGTTGTGTCATCTTTTACACGAACCTCCACGCTTTTTGCTTGAATTCCATTGCGAGATACCGTTTCCGCCAGCAATTCAAACCCTGTCAATGGAATGGTTTCAAGGCAATCTTTCAACCATTCTACGGGCACGCCGAGATCAACAAAGGCTCCCAAGGTCATATCGCCGCTGATACCGGAAAAGCAGTCTAAATAAGCAATCATTGTTTTTCTTTCTTTAAATTCGATATGTTCGATAATATCGTGATGATCGTTCAACCACGCAACGTCCCCTATTCTCTTTTCTCTTTTCTAATTTCTGCCTTCTGTCCCCCTTGCGAGTGCAGCCTGATAATCTCCAATAAAAGTTCTGTCGTGCGCACCATGTCGTCGAGCTTTACGGACTCTCTTACCGTATGCATATCCCGCATACCCGTACCAAGGACACCTGTAAATATTCCTTTTTCAAAGAAAATATTTGCATCTGCACCACCACCTGAAGTTTTTATCTTCATTGTTCTTCCGAGGTTTTCAGCTGCCCGTGTTGCAAGTTTGACCACCGGATGATCGTCTGGAATATGGGTTCCAGGAAAATCTTTTTTAATGTCGATTTCCACACGTGGAGGTTCATCATTGGGATTCAATTTTTTATAATTTTCAATAACCTCATTAAATGCGGATACCATCTCATTTGTAATTTTATTTAGCTTGCCTTCATCATGACTTCTCGCCTCGCCTTTTACTTTAACGAGCTTCGGTACAATGTTGGT
>JAFDCA010000002.1 GCA_019313025.1 Deltaproteobacteria bacterium | reverse complement strand
GCTTTTTGCCGTTAATTTTTGCATTTCTGATTGCCCTATCCAGGGTGTTTGTCAGCGCTCATTATCCATCCGATGTCGCGGCCGGAATGGCTATCGGTATACTGGGTGCATGGTTTTTCGTGTCCAGACTCCATTACCCGGACAAGCCGCAAAAATGGCCACCAAAGCACAAAGACTCAAAGCAAAACTGTTTGTAAAAATTAAACAATGAAACGGAAAAAATCAAAGCAATCGGCCGGTTCCTATCAGAAAAAGCCAAGGGCTGTTCCAAAAACGACTGCTTCAAAAACCGGAGCCAAGCAGTTGCTGCCGGTTGCTTTGCTGGTGCTTCTTTGTCTCATTGTCTACCATAATTCCCTGTCCAATGGATTTGTATATGACGATTTTGGCTCGATCGTTGAGAACAAGTACCTCAAACAGCCGGGCCAATTCCTATCTTCTCTTTTTAATCATTCGTATTTTAAGATCGCCGGCCTTGAGGCCAGTTATCGACCTGTGGCCACGCTCTCTTATTTTCTAATCTACACCATCGCAGAACTCGATCCATTTTATTATCATCTGGCAAGCCTGTTATTGCACACCTTCAATGCAGTTTTGGTTTACTGGATGGCCGGTTTAATCCTGAAAAATCAACTCGGCGCACTGATTGCGGGGCTGCTGTTTGCCAGCCATCCAGCGCTTTCTGAAGCGGTCAATTGTATTGATTTTAACGATGACCCCCTGGCCGCCTTATTTTTCCTGTTATCCCTGATATTTTATATGAGATTAAAGGCCAAAGCTGTGACATCGAATATTAGCGGGTATTCTTTCGCACTCTTTTTTTATTTTTTGGGGCTATTGTCCAAGGAGATGGCCATCACCCTGCCGGCCGTTATTTTACTTTACCACCTTGTGCTCCGGGATCATGAGCGCGACCCCATATCGATGAGGCATTTGTTAAATACCTTACAGAAAAGAGCCTATTTTTATTCAGGCTATGTTGCCGTCAGCCTGGTTTATGTGTTCATTCGGTTTTTCATTTTATACAGTCCCGGCGGGTACCTAAATGCTTCCTACGGCAGTTGGGTTGAAAGGATTATTTTTCTGCCCGGCCATATTTTCAGCTTCATCAAACTTGCAGTATTCCCGGTAAATTTAACCGCGGATTATGTGTTTTCGTATCCGGACAGCTTTTTTAATGGTTCGAACTTGCTTGGCGTTGCCGCCGTCATGGGCCTGGCAGGCCTCAGTTTCCTTGTTTGTCGAACTTCGAAAGCGGTCTTTTTCGGCATATGGTGGTTTTTAATTACCCTATTTCCGGTATCCAACCTGATCGAAATTTACAGCCCGTTTGCCGAAAGATACCTTTATATACCGATCATCGGATTTTGTCTGGTGGTGCCGACCGTTATCGACGCAGTGGTAAGAAGACGGTTCACCCGGCCGGCCGTTGCGACGGTGGCAACACTGATACCGACAGTCATAATTCTGGGTCTGTATTCGACGGTCACGCTCGCCCGCAACCCCGATTGGCGCAACAATTTTGTACTGTGGTCGAAGACCGTTCAAAGCTCACCCAACAGCCTCGTTGCGCACGGTGGACTGGGTATGGCCTATCTAGAGCTGGGCATGTTGAATGAAGCCCAGCAGGAATTTGAAACGGCAATTCAGCTTTATCCGAATCACGATAAGAGTTATTACAATCTGGGTGTGGTGTATCATCAAAAGGGCAATTTGAAAAAGGCCATGGAGAATTTTATCCGGTCCGTCACGCTAAACCCCGACTTGACAAGAGCCCACTACAACCTTGCCACCCTCTATGCGCAGCAGGGCTCAATGGACTTGGCGATTCGACACTATGTCAAAGTCACTGAATTGGATCCCGAAGTCATCGAGGCCCACTACAATCTTGGGTTGGCGTATGCGATGCAGGGTAAACTGAAACAGGCGATATCAGAGTGGGAAAAAGTCCTTCAGCTGGATCCACATCACAGAGGTGCCGCGAATAACCTGGCGAAGGCAAAGGAGATGATAAAAAGTTCAGGGGACCTCAATTGATTATAGTTAGCCAACTTAGGTTTTTCTTGGCATAGATTTCATTTTAGGGTGTTAGGGAAGCAGACCGTGATGGAGAAACTTACAAGAATTACATTATACCCCCGTAACATAGTTATCTGGCTGAGCACGATCACAATTCTGCTATTGGCGGCTCATTTAATCACCATAGCGACGCCGTATATCTTTGAAGGATTTGAACACGGACTCGTACGCCTGCTTTTCAGTCTTTTTTTTCTTGATGGTGAAGGGAATGTACCGGCTCTTTTTTCGACATGCCTGTTTCTGATAAACGCTGCAATTTTTCTGATCGTATGGAAAGCAGCCTGCCTTGCCGGTGATTCCCCAAAGATTTGGCTGTTTCTATCAGGTGTATTCGTCTTTCTGGCTCTTGATGAGTCTATTTCGATCCACGAGAGGTTAATTGATCCCTTTAGACAGGCACTGGACGCTACCGGAATCTTTTATTATACCTGGATTGTTCCATACGGCATCGGTGTCGTGTTGTTATCGATATTTGCGATTCCCGTCTTTTTGCGAATGCAGAAAAGAATCAGATTTTGGTTTGGTCTATCGGCCGCTACCTATCTCCTTGCAACAATCGGATTTGAGATGATCAGTGGCAAGTACCTGGTGATGATGAATGAGCAAAAAGATATTGTGTGGATACTGATGATGACAGTGGAAGAATCATTGGAAATGGTGGGTTTGATTATTCTCGTATATGCTCAATTGCTGTTACTCCGGAATAAGTACAATGGATTTTT
>JAFDCA010000001.1 GCA_019313025.1 Deltaproteobacteria bacterium | reverse complement strand
TGACTGGCAGCAAAGGCGAAAACTATCAAACGAATATCTGCTGACCATCGGCAAACCGGATTTAAAGGTGATTCCTTATTTTTTTATCTGGAATGATTTTGCTATTAATCAACTAAAGCTCAAACACAAAGGAATAAAGTGGCACCGGCACCCTAACGAACCTGTATACCACTATGATGATCCGCAATGCAAAAAGGCCATTGACGAAATCAAGCGCAGAAACATGCCCGTGGTTTTGGAAGAGGAATTTGAAAACAGCCTTTTTTTTATCAATGAATTGGCGGTTGGCGCGAAAATTATCATTCCTCATCTGGGCTTGTTAAACGGCGGGTATCATGCATTTGTGGAACATGGTGTGTGGGATAAACCAAATATATATGCTGACACAGCATTGGCATCACCCCATGAAATAAAGGATTACATAGAAAATTTTGGTCATGACCGGATACTTTTTGGATCGGATTTTCCATTTGGTGACCCCAACGAGGAGCTCTGCAAAATCCTGGATCTTTCAATATCAGTGGAAAAGAAAGAACTGATTCTGGGGCTTAATCTTAAACGCTTGTTAAAACACAGCAATATATAATAGGTGTGAGTGTAGGCAGAAATCTGCCGGCATGCAAAGCGCTCAATCAGGGGGATACCCATAGAGTAGCCTGGACAATCATCCACTATCATAAACATAAACAGCAATATCTTTTTCACTGAGCTGCCCGGTGATAATTGTCTCTATCTTCTCCCATTTACCGCCAGCCCGCAACCCTTTTCGCGGCATATGAACACTGGCTTCAAGCGCTACTGCCTTTAATGCAACTTTTGCCAGGCACTTTTCAACCTCACTATACCTTAACACACCTCGTCTTTTGAATTGTCACACTTTTACGTAAACACCCTTTGTCTCGCTTTTTATCTTGCCCTGCTTTTTTAGCTTATAGACCAGATTATGGATTTTTTTATTGTCATAGCCCGTCTTTTGCTTGATTGCTGCCATGTTAGCCCCATTTTTGGGCCTTGCAATAACGTTGTAGACGGTATCAGCTGCGGCTGGTTGTTTTGCGGTCTTTTTAGATAATTTTTTTGCGACCGTCTTTTTTACAGGCTTAGCTTTAGCCACTGTTTGAGCCCCCAGCTTATCTGCCAATTTTTCAACTTGTTTTGCAGCCTTGTTCAATTCACTTGCCACTTTTTCCAGGGACTTTTTCAAATCTTTCATTTTTTGCTCCTTTGAATTTATCAAATAAGTTTTAGTTGGAGGAGAATATAACATCAAAAATTATATTGTAAAGTTTATCTCCGTGCCCCAGCTAAAAGGCACGGAGGTTTGAAAAAGATGTGTCAGTATTTTAGCAAGGAAGAATTAGAAGAGTGCTGCAAAAACCCGAACTTTTGTGTAGTCTGTTTGGGCACCAGAGACGATGTGGATAAAAATCATGTCTGCAAGGAGTGTCAAAATGAAATTACAAGATGAATATATCTCAATATACTGCACGGTATGTAACAAGGTGCTATTTAAAGGAACAAGGGCGCAGGCACGCCGACTTATCATTTATTGCACAAAATTCTGCACATAAGCCCCCCACAAACAAACAAGGGCTTCTTTTTAATATCGAAAAGAAGCCCTTTTGGGTTGGAGGTCCTAAAATGAAGAAGATTATCGATGGAACATATCTTGATGAAGAATCCGAAGATAATGAAATTAGGGAAAATTTCGACATGGAAGATTGTTGGGATATTGAGGATCGGCTCTACGAGCAATTTAAGGAGAAGCAAAAAATGGATTGAATGGGACGTGCAAAACAGGGTTTTTGATATGATCAATTTTATCGACGGCCCCGAGCAGACCCTTACAGAAAAGCAGCTGATCGACCATGAATGGGCCAACATCGGACATGCAATCAACAGCGGTTGGCTGTTTAAAGAAGACTGAAAAATATCGCAAATGTTTTTTTCGCATTTAAAATCTTAACAATAGGAGGGAAAAATGAGGATTGAAAAATTAACCTTTAAAAACCACAGTGCATGGATTGCCATCTACTCAGATGACGGAGAATACCTGGGTACATGGCATGTAATAAATCCGGAGTTTGTTGAAGTTCTGCGAAATGAAAACCCCAAAAACATGAGAGTCTGGTAACCAGGGCAATAAAAGAATGCTTCAATTTAAGCCCTGACGAGCTAAAAGTTTGTTGAAAAGACTCACACTTTTGAACTGTTTGCTTATGAATTCAATTTAGATCTTGCTGTTTGAGCCCCCATTTCACGGCTAAAGGTATAAAAAGGGTTTGCTCATCACAAACCCCTAATTTAAACCTTTCCCCCCTTTCGGGGTCGCCTATGTCGGATTATAACTTGATTTCCATATTTCTTTAGCGGGAGCCCGAACCCGGCTGACTGATGTTGACCGGCGTTAACATCGATAAACAAGCAGATTTTTTGCTCTTTCTCAGGGAATTTGTGTCCTGAGAGAGAGCAAAGACTCGACTCCAGCGAGGTTAAGAAAATGAATCAAAGGCAAATAAACATACCTGTAGACAGATGGATTGAAGAAGAGGATTTACCGGTAAGCGCAAGCTTAAAAGTCATACACAGAAATGACCCGGATTATGGGATGACACAAGATGAAATAGATGACAGAAATGAATTTATCAGATGCTATATACTTAGTGGCTTTGAGGCGTTGCTGACGATACCATTTCAAAAATTTGAAAATGATTTTTTCGTCGAAGACTGGGCAGAAAGCGCATTTAACACAGAAGATTATTACAGGGTTTATCGCACCTT
This sequence comes from Deltaproteobacteria bacterium, assembly GCA_019313025.1. Next base: position 2,050 of record JAFDCA010000001.1, on the reverse strand, counting down.
ACCGTTTAATAAATACGCCTATCGAATAAAAAAGATCATGGAGAAAGTCATGGATCTGGCGACATTGCATTCCTGTATTAGCAGCTTTCAGGGCAGAATGAGAACCAAAAATCGGTATGAAAATCTCATAAATCTTGAATTTGGAAATCGGGAAGCAACACTGACTAAAAAGCATGCGATGACAAAAGATCCTGAGATAAGGGTTGTCCTGAGAGCAAAAATTGCTGAATTGAACAAAAGGATTTTTGAGTGCAGAAAACTATGGGAGCAATATGCTCCCAGGGACACCTGAGTTATTGAGAATGTGGAACTCCTACTGTCCCTGAGACGAAAACGACATGGTTGTATTTAAATGTTTTGGTTTTTCATGGCCATTTCATTTTTTTTCCTATCAATTTATTTTGAAGCCCCTATCTCCCCTTCTCTTATAATTGGATTTTCGACTTGACCGATGTCTTTTGCCAATGGACATCTGGAATTTCCATTTTCAGTTGCGGATATTCAAAATCGGCTTCGTCCGGTCGCCCCTCAAGTTCATGCATATGGTCTTTCTAATCTATCATAGTGCCCCCCATTTTTTTGAGTTTAATCTCAGATCTGTTCTCATAATGTCACCAAATTGTTAACGTACAGCATATAAATCGAAATATTTATATACAAGCGCCGATTTACCACTTTTAAGTTATGGATGAAATTTACCTCTTGTGCGGAATAAAATGAAAACAAACAATTATTTTATGCCAACTGAATACATCGAATTGACAGATGATCCAGGCGTGTCGATATATTGTGCCGTATCCAATCATGCCCCATTAAACCCCAGCAATCTTTTTTATGATAACAATCTGGCACGCCATATACTCGACACAATTTATCAGCGCAGCTTAGAAAATAATCTGGATCCGACTGACGAGATATTCAAAGACCGGCTTGATCTGATACGCTCAAAGCTGGAACTTATATTGTTACAACTGAATCAACGAAAGGCAATCAACCAAAAAATCCTGTATCAAATCGATAAGGACAGCTGCAAAGTTCAGACTCTAAATTTTGAGATGGGCCCCGGGGCCTATGAAATGGGACGAGAAAGATTGACGCTTGAGCAAATGCAATTTGATCTGAAACAGCAAAAAAGAATGGAAGAAACAAGCTATTTTAAGGATACGGGGCTTTTAAATACACAACTTAAAGATACGCTAATTGAGTATATGGAAGAGAAACAAAAAAGTGCGCTTCTCACCGGGGAGGATGTCATATGATTAAGGATAAGGAAATCAAAAAACTTAAAAACTGCGCAAAACATTTTGCTTTAAGAATGGATGACAAGGATATTGAAAAGATCATTGTGGAGTTTGTGGAAGTCAAACTTCAAAGAGACAAGTCGCGAACAAAAAAATGCCAAAAAAATTCCAATCCCCGACCTCGATAAATACCTATCTGAGGTGCCCCAGGAAATATTATCTTAGATACATCAAGGGTCTTAAATCAAAACCCAGCATTCATCTAATCAGGGGTAAGGCCGTGCACGAAACCATTGCCCAATTTTCGCAGATGAACTTTGATCGATCTGCCGATCAGCAAACGTTGGATAACAGCATTTTAGGTCTTTTTGAAAAAAACTGGCTTACGCAAAATGGTGACATCCAAAAGCTTGGGTTAGACAGCAAAACAATTAATGAGTTTTATTCTGATAGCCAGGCGATGCTGACAGGCTGGCTGAAAAGATATTTTCAAGTAGGATATAAGAGGCCGAAGACCGAGACCAAGCTATTTTCAAAAACCCATGGGGTCATGGGGATCATCGATGCCGTCTTCACAAATAACGGACGAATCTTGTTGCTTGACTATAAGACCAGCAAAAAAAATGAGATCACAGCCGATATTAAGGTGCAACTGGCCATTTATGCTCTGCTTTACAGGGAAAACTATGGTCGGATACCCGACATTGTGGCCATTGATTTTTTAAAACATCAAGAGGAAAGGAGATTTCGGGCAAGTGAAAAGCTCATACAATACGCAGCTCAACTTTGTTTGGATACCCACAAAAAGA